>CAZOMH010000012.1:0-21273 GCA_964580415.1 uncultured Nitrospirales bacterium | reverse complement strand
AGCAGATTGCGCGGGCGCAGCGCGCGCATCACACCCCGGACGATTCGCATCATGTTCACTTCCTCCAAGAGAATGATTCAGGTCAACAGAGCCCCGCCCTTTGGGGCTGTTTACGCCTCTCAGTTTTTGGCCTGCCAAAGAATGTCGGGTTGGTTCAGCCCGGAACGGTTATCCCCGCCGACGGCCTTGGGTCCGGGACTTTTCAGAACGAATCCGGCTCCTTCAAGGCGGTATTCAAACGGCTTGCCGGTTACCGGATCAATGGTTGTGTCGGCGGGGAGGTCCTTGGCCAACAACCCCAACTCTTGCGGATAGCTGCCTTGGCGCTGTTTGTATTGCTTGAGCGCGATGCCGGTTTCAAGCATGCGCTGATGGAGCAAAAAGAGGCCCGGCAGGTCATAGGTAAACCATGCGAGATTGAACGGGCCGGGCGGTGTGGGCCTCCATGGGCAAAGCACCGGGGGCAGTGCGGCAGCCGGGGGACAGGTATCCACCAATTGCTGCACGGCAGCCATGCGTTCCGTCGGCTTTCCCAATGACAGTGCTTCTTTTAGTCGGCCGTACGCCCTGAAAGCACGCAATTTCTCCCAGTTTGCCACAGGTTGAATCCAATATCCCCACGGGACGGCCGCCACACCGATGTCGATTCCCTGGACATTGAAGGCAAGCTCTCTTTGCGCTGAAACGAGCGCGGCCCGGCTGTTCGACACAGAGCGAAGCGGTGCAAAGTACTCCCCTGCAACGGATTCCGGAACCGGTCCCTGATCGGCGATGTCGACCATTGCGGAGGCCACCATCTGAAGCAGGCTTAACTGGTTAAGCCGACAGAGTATCGAGCTGTTCTCTTCGCCATGCTTTACGAGCACCATGCCCTGTCGGCCCATTTCCCAGGCACCCGCGAGGTTACCATGACGCGCGTCCCAGCGGGCCTTGTCTTCCACGAGCCGGGCCATTTCGCGAAGTTCGATGTTTCCATCAATCTCCATGTCGCGCCAGAATTCGGGAGAAACGCTGTTCGTAAACATGCACGCGGGCATTGTTGCCGCCCTGGCAATGAGGTCATAGACCGGCTGTTTCGCGGAAAGCACGTTGCCGTACAATTCCAGCTGTTCGGTGCTGAGTTGCGGCGAGTCTTTCTTGCCGCAAGGCCGACCGTCCAGCGCACACGAATAGTAACTGGCTCCCGGGCATTCTATTTCCGGATGCGTTTTTTCCAGTTCCCCGCCTATTTGCCCGTTCAACCAATAGGCATAGCGGTACAGCGCGGCGGCATTATCAGAGGAATCCGGGTGCGACCGGATTGCCAAAGTGTCGTTACGGCCCTCTTCCTCTTCCAACCGCCCAACCTTGAAGAGTAGCGCCTGGTTGACTATGAAATGGACCAGCACCAGCAGCCCGATCATCGCCAGCAGATTGCGCGGGCGCAGCGCGCGCATCACACCCCGGACGATTCGCATCATGTCCACTTCCTCCTATGTGGCAAGCACGCCGTCTCCATTTGGACTGCGGTGGCAAAGCGCAGCGACGACACCGCTTTGGCTGGTCCAACGCGCGGTATCAGCCAAAGCGGCGTCGCTGCCGCCGCACTCCAAAAAAGGCTGCCATGCGGCACCAAAGAGGTGCCTGCCGCCTTCCTGTCGTATTCGTAATCACCGTTCTTCTGCGAATCGCCGCCGCAGGCGATCCGAGGCTCGCGATGACGAAGGGTTTATGCCCGCGCCGCATCTCTGATGGCCAGCAAATCCTTCATCACGCCGAAGAGCTCCTCGTGGTGGTCGCGGACGCCGAAGCTGTCGTGGAGGCGCTTGTAGACGGCGAAGAGCTTGCCGTAGACGCGCGCGTTTTCGGGGATGGGCGTGTAGACTTTCTCATCGACCCGGACCATGGCGGCCGCGGCGGCGTCGAAGTCCTTGTGCGCCCCGGCGGCGACGGCGCCGGCCATGGCCGCGCCCACGGCGCAGGTCTGGGTGCTGGCGGAGATTTCGAGCGGGCGGTCCATCACGTCGGCGTAAATCTGCATGAGCAGGGCGTTCTTGCCGGAGATGCCGCCGCAGTTGACGATGCGTTCGACGGGCACGCCGTATTCAATGAAGCGCTCCATGATCACGCGCGCGCCGAAGGCGGTCGCCTCGATGAGCGCGCGGTAAATCTCCTCGGGCTTGGTGTGCAGCGTCATGCCGAGAACGGCGCCTGTGAGGCGCTGGTCGACAAGCACGGTGCGGTTGCCGTTGTGCCAGTCGAGGGCGATAAGGCCGCTGGCGCCGGGCTTCATGGCGGCCGCCTTGGCGGTGAGCGATTCGTGCGTCTCGCCTTCGGGCTTCATGCTGCTGACGAACCAGTTGAAGATGTCGCCCACGGCGGACTGGCCGGCCTCGAAGCCGAAGCAGCCGGGCAGGATGGATTCGGGCACGATGCCGCACAGGCCGGGCACGTCGGGCACGTCCTGGTCGAGCGGGGCCACCATCATGTCGCAGCAGGAAGTGCCGATGATTTTGACCAGCACGCCGGGCCGGATGCCGGAGCCGACCGCGCCCAGATGGGCGTCGAAAGCGCCCATGGCCACGGGCACCCCCTCGGGCAGGCCGAGCTTGGCGGCCCACTCCGCCGTGAGGCCGCCGGCCGCGTCGGCCACGTCGAAGGCCGTGGCGGGCAGCGTCTGCTGGATGCGCACCAGGTCCTTGTCCAGTGCGCCGACAAATTCCGCGTCGGGATAGCCGCCCCAGCCTGGATTGAGCATGGCCTTGTGGCCCGCGGCGCAGATGCAGCGCTTGACGACCGAGGGATGGTCCGTGCCTGTGAGCACGCCGGTCATCCAGTCCGCATGTTCCAGCCAGGTATAGGTGGCGGCAAAGGTTTCCGGCGCGACGCGCTTGAAGCGGAGCAGCTTGGACCAGAACCATTCGGACGAGTAGGTGCCGCCGCATTTGGCCAGGTAGTTCGGGCGCATCCGCGCGGCGAGCGCGGTGATTTCGGCGGCTTCGGCATGGCCCGTGTGGTCCTTCCACAGCCATGCCATCGCATTCGGGTCATTGCGGAAGGCGTCGGTCAGCGCGAGCGGCACGCCGTCGGCATTGACCGGCAGCGGGGTCGATCCGGTGGTGTCCACGCCGATGCCCACCACGTCGGCCGGGGTGAACCCGGCCGTGGCCGCGGCCCGCTTGAGCGCGTCGGTGACGGTGGCGACGGTGCCGTCCAGATAGTCCTGCGGATGCTGGCGGGCAAGGTCGGGATTCTTCGCGTCAATGACGACACCCTTGTCGCCGGTGGGGTAATTGAAAACGCTCGTGGCGATTTCTGCGCCGTTGGCGATATTAACGATAACGGCGCGCACCGAGTTGGTGCCAAAATCAATCCCAATGGCGTATTTGTCGCTCATTCTCCGGCCTTTCTGCCCGCGCTGCCGCGCGGCCGACGGTTTCAGGGCATGCGTCCGCCCCCGCGGACGGACTTTGGATTCTTATTATAGCCAAACCTGCCGGGAAAGAGGAATGCGCCGAAGGAGACTTTGCAGCGGGTGAAGGTGGGACCTTTGCTGTGATGCACGCACCCAAAACCGGTACGGCACAAGAGAGGACAGCAGGCTTGCGCCATGCCGGTGTCAATCCTCGGAAGTGTCCCGGTCATCCTCGCCGGTCAGTATCGGCGCATCGGACGCATTGCGCCCAAACAGACCCAGGAATGCGCAGGTAAAGAACACCTGCAGACCGGCGATGGCGACGGTCGCCCCCAGGAAGGCCAAACGCAGCGTGGTCGCATCATAGTTGGAAACGTCGTGGACGCGGCCCATGGCCCAGCCGAGCAGGACCAGGCCCGAAAAGAGTGCGGTCACACTGAGGGCGACACCGTTTTCCAGCATCATCACGCGCCTCAGGTTGCCCGCGAACTTTCCCAAGAAGGCATTGTCGTGCCAGCGCGGGTGCTTTATGCGATCCATTGACGTGAGGCCGAGGAGAATGACCTGTATACCCACATCGGTGGCCAGCAACCCCGCCAGCGCCGCCATCACGCCGGGCACGGGGCGGACAACGGGCAGCACCCACCAGATGGCGGCAAGCCCGGACGCCGCCAGCAGCGCGCCCGGTCCCAGAAAGAGCAGCGGGGGCGCGAAATGCAGCATAAGCTGAAGATGACGCCACCCGTCGCGGAAGGAACGCAGGTGCGGCTCGCGTCCGCGCTGGTCGCAGTGGAAGGGAATCGGCAGTTCGGCAATGCGCAACCGGTGGTGCGTGGCCTGGACAATCATTTCCGAGGCGAACTCCATCCCGTCGGCATAGAGTTGCATGCTGTCCATGGCGGCCCGGGTGATGCCGCGCATGCCGCAGTTGATGTCGGTGATGCGCGCCTGAAACAGGACATCCGCCAGCAGGGTAAGCATGGGGGTTCCAAAATAGCGGTGCAGCGGGGGCATGGCGCCGGGATCAATGCCCCCGCGGACACGCGAGCCCATGACAAAGTCGGCCCCGCCGCGCAGCGCTTCGGCAAAACGCGGAATGTGGGCGGGATCATAGGAGAGGTCGGCATCCAGAAACACGATCAGGGGGGCCCGTGCGGCGGCAATGCCCGTTCGCAACGCTTTTCCGTAGCCCCGTCCGCGGACGGGAACAACCAGGGCGCCGGCACCGGCAGCCAGGGCGGCGGAGGCGTCCGTAGAGCCGTTGTCCGCGACGATCACCTCGCCGCGCAGCCCGGCGCCTTCAATGGCGGCAAGCGCGCGGCGCACGCATTCGGCCACGGTCTTCTGCTCGTTGAGGCATGGAAACACGACGCTGACCTCTGGTGTCGCGCAGGTGTCCGCGGTGGGCGGTATGTTGTCGTGTTTTCCCATGGCTGTCATATCCAGCGCAGGAACTGCGCCGCCTGGGCAAGTTGCCGCGGATGGCGCACCAGGCCGGCCAGTTGGCGGGCAAGGTAGCGGGGCCGCAGGTAGAAGCGGCGGAACAGCCGCCGCCGGTAACGGTCCACCTCTTCAGGCCGAATGGTGCCGGTGTCCATGATAGACTTGCCGCCGAAATCATATTCGGCCCATGCTTCGGTGCGCACCCAGCCGTTGCGGAGGGCCGTGTCGCCCAGCTCTGTGCCGGGATAGGGCACGGCGGCGTAGCATTGAAGATAGTCCAGGCCCAGACTCAGCGCAAAACGCACGGTGGCCCCGGCGGTTTGGGGCGTCTCGCCGGGCAGGCCAAAAATGAAATGCCCCATCGTTTGCACGCCCGCCTCCCGGCACAATTGGACGGCGCGGCGCATGTCCTCCACCGACTCTCCCTTGTGGGCGCGGTTTAAGATGTCCTGGCTGCCGGACTCAATGCCCAATCCAAGCAGGAAGCAGCCCGCGCGTTTCATGATTTGAAGGAGTTCTGCATCGACACGGTCGGCGCGGGTGGTCGAGGCCCAGGAGAGTTTCCAGCCTTTCTGCAGAAACGCCTCGCACAGGGAAACTGCAAATTCGCGATCATGCGCGAAAATCTCCTCCCAGAAGAGGAAATCGCGCAGCCCCAGGTCGCACATGCAGCTTTCAAGCTCGCCCAGCGTGTATTCCAGCGAATGGCGGCGCAGGCGGTGTCCATGGTAGGCCGGGGCAATGCAAAACGAGCAGGCGCCGGGACAGCCCCGGGCCACGTTCACCAAGGTAAAGGGTCGGCCGTTGTGCGGGAGCCGGTAGGCATCACGCCGGAGCAAATCGCGCGCGGGAAAGGGCAGGCTGTCCAAATCCTGCAGCGGTGCGCGGACCGGTGCGGGAAGGATGTTTCCATCCTTTCGGAGCATGAGACCGGGCAGGTTTTCCGGAGATTCACCCGCCTCCGTCCGCGCCAGCAGATCATCGAACCCCCCCTCCGGTTCCCCCGTAAGCGCGGCGTCAAAGGCGGGGCACACCTCCATGGATCGGGCTCCGAGAAGGGTAAAGAACTGGCCCGTGCCCACGGTCATGGCGCCCGGCACCGCCTGGCGGATGTCCGCGGCAAAGGCGGCATCGCCGTCGATGGAGGGGAAACCGGTGTTGACCACGACCAAGTCCGGGGCAAAGTCGCGCACCCGCGCAACGGCATGGGCTGTGTCCATGTGCGGCTCGGCATTGCAGTCGAGCAACTGCATGGTGGCGCCGCGGCGCCGGGCCTGTGCGGCGAGTCCCGCCAGCGTGAGCGGCGGCCAGACGGCCGCCCACGAGGCGACGCTCTGCATGCACCGTCCCTCGCGAATGAAACGCCGGCCGCGCACCGGCGGCGGATTTATCAGGAAAACGCGCATAGATTCACACGTCCCGGGGCGTCATGGCACGGCGGGGAATCGCATTTTTGGAGTGCGGTGGCAGAGCGCAGCGGCGACACCGCTTTGGATGAACACACCGCCATTGCCGCGGGGTTACGGCTCTCGCCTGTGATACCCAAAGCGGCGTCGTTGCCGCCGCAGTCCAAAATATGCCGTCCGCTACGTCCATTTGCTCTCTTTCTGTCCAAGCGCCGACCGGGCGCAGACCACTCTAGCATCCGCCCATGGACCAGTCAATGAAACAGGGCGCGCACGGAACATGTTCCGGGCGCTCACCTCCGTCCAAACGCCGCACGCAACAGCGCCCGATCCCACGCGTCCACGGCACCCAACACCCATGCTGCGGCAAGATATGCGGCGGCACCCAGCGGAATGGTCAGGAACGGCGTGGCCTCGCGGAGGGGCCACAGAACCAGGGTCATTGCCAGTGCCGCGGCGGCGGCGCGCAACAGGGCAGCGAGTCCCGCGAGCCAGGCAAAACCCGAAGTGCCCCGCACAGCACAGCCGACAAGCAACGCGGCGATCAGGCCTCCCGCCACAAGATTGACGCCCACGAGCGCCATGCCCTGCCCGGCGAAAAGATGCATGAACAGCGCTTTTGCACCGCAGGCGGCAGCCATGATGACCGTGGCCCACATTTGTCGTCCCTGGGCGCGCAGATGCACGGTGGCCACCGCCGACACCAGGAACAGGGCCAGCGCGCCGGTCAGTCCGCCTACGGCATAGGCGCCGGGCAGAAATCTTTCCCCGGCCAGCAGCACGGTGATGGGCCCTGCCAGGACCGCGCCACCCACGGCCATGGGCAGCCCCAGCAGCCAGGCGGCCTTGAACACACGGCCCAGGGCAAAACCCTCGTCCGCACCGCCCGCCTTGCGGCTGAGCACCGGATAGATAACGGAGGTCAGGATGTCGACAATGGGAAATAGCATCCACATGAACCGCGCGCCGATGGAGTAGAAACCGACTTCCTCCGGCGAGGCATGCACCCCCAGCAGGGGCAGGTCCATGCTGAAGAACAGCGTGGCGAAAAGGCCGCCCATTGCGATGGGCACGCCCTGACGGAGGAGATAGGGGGCCACCGCCAACGAAACCGGCAGCGTGCGTAAACCGATGGCACGCCGCGCCCATAATCCTCCGAAGAACACCCACACAAAATGTGGCACGAGCAGCACAGCCACCAACTCCAGCACACCGCCGCCCGCCGACAGCACCCAAGCCGATACGGCCAATACGCCCGCACGCAGCGCCACCTGCAGCAGCGCAGGCGGGCCGAAGCGGCTGGCAGCGGCAAAGGGCGCGAGGGGCATTCGGCCAATTGCCACACATATCGAGACCATGAGGCCGAGCATCAGCCATGGGGCATCAGCCTGTGCAGTGAAGAAATATATCAGCATGCACGCCACCAGGCTAAGCCCCGTCTGCGGCAAGAACGCCCCGCCAATGAGCCGACCCGCTACGCCCGGATCGCGGGCGATGTCGCGCACGGCAACATCGTACATGCCCATGTTGATCCATACGACCATCAGCGGGAAGAGTGTTGTGAACAGGGCGTAACGACCGTTGTCCTCCACGGAGAGTCCGCGCGAAATGAGCACGAAGAGCGCGAGGGTGAGTACTTTTTGGACCGCCTCGGCGGCGATCATGATGGCGAGGTTGCGTCCGTGGCTGCCCGAGGGGGCGTTCATGGCGTCCGTCCCGCTCACACCGCGCCGCGTCCCGTGATCACGATGCGGGCGGTGGCGGCAAGGATGCGCAGGTCGGTCCGGGCCGACATGACGTTGAGGTAGATCAGGTCATAGCGCAGCTTCTGCCGGTACTCCGTATCATAGCGTCCGTGAATCTGGGCGAGACCGGTGAGTCCGGGCCGCACCAATAGCCGGTGCAGATAGAAGGGCTCGTCACGCACAAAACGCTCCGCAAATTCGGGCCGTTCGGGCCGGGGCCCGACCAGGCTCATTTCGCCGCGAATCACATTCCACAATTGGGGCAGTTCGTCGATGCGCATGCGCCGCAGTTGCCGCCCTATGGGCGTGATGCGGGGATCGTCCCCGGTGGCAAGCACGGGGCCCGTCTTGTCCTCCGCGCCGACGACCATGGTGCGCAGTTTGTACAGGCGGAAGCGTCTTCCAAACAATCCCAGACGTTCCTGCGCGTAAAAGACCGGCGCTCCGCCCGCAACGCGTATTGCGGCGGCGGCCGCGAGCATGATCGGCGCGGAAAGCACAAGCGCGGGAACCGCGACCGCAAGGTCCAGAGCGCGTTTGACCAGACCATAACCGGATCGGGCCGTGTTGGGGCTCAGACGGACCAGCGGCAGTCCGGCGAGACTGAACACGTCGGCCCCGGCCAGCAGCGCGAGCCGCACATCGGGATTGACGCAGACCTCGACGCCGCGCCGATCACAGCCCATCACCACGGCACCGAGACAGTCCTCGGAAAGGGCCGCCGTGGACAGGATGACGCGGTCCACGCGGTCCGGGTCCACCCGGTCGCGCAGAAGCGCCTCCGCCCCGCCGCGGCCGGCACAGGGATCGAGGGGCGCAATGCCGGCAAGTTCAATGAGTCCCGGCGCGTGTCGGCGGATTTCATCCGCGAGCGCTTCGCAGTCCCCTTCGGGGCCTGCAAGCAGCACGCGCAGCCGCCAACCCGCCCGCTGCAGCACGGACAGCGCGGCGGCGCGGGACCCGGCATACCACAGCGCGAGCAGCGCGGTGTCCATCAGGGCAACGGCGCGGGAAAACTGCGACATCGGATCGTAGTAAAGCTGCGCGAGCGCGAGGAAGAGGTAGCCGGGCAGCGCGCCCGCCAGCGCCGCGCCCAGACCTCCGAACACATGGTCCGAAGCCGCAAGCCGCCGCCGGAAATCGTGCAGCCCGAAGGCGTGCGCCATGGCCAGCCGCCAGAGGAGAAACAAGGGCATCCAGGCGAGCGCGGAATACACGTGTTCCGGCGGCACCGCGGCACCATAGCGCAACACCATGGGCACCAGCAGCGCGGCAAAACCGGCCAGCAGGTCCAGCGCGGCCAGCAGCACTCCGGGCCGCACCCGGATCGGCGCGCTAGACGGAAGGGTTTTGAACAGGAACTCCATGCGTTGATAGTACGGGGAAAGACCGGGGTCACGCAAAGAAAAGGGCAGAAGTTCGTTTTCCGACCACAACAGGATGTCCTGCCAATTCTACCTGGAAACGGCAATCGGTTTGGGGGCGCCAGCCCCGGCCCGCGGGCTTCATGGACTTTATAGACGAAATGGACAAGATTCTGAACTGCCCGCCGGGTTAAGTCCATTCCGTCCATGACATCCAGAATCCGCACGTAAAAATTGTCTGCGGCGGGACAATGCATACTGGTGCGCTTTGTGGCTGCGGCGTCCCCGCCGCAGCCACAAAGTGCTCCTTTATGGGTTTGCGTGTACCCCCCCCGAAAATTAAGTGCGGATTTGGGTAACAGGCGTTGAACCCGTGACTTGGAATAATTTGTCTGCCTTCACGGCCGTTATCAAGTTTACTACCAGAACCGTGCTTGGCATGCCAATTTGCAGCGCGGGCACCGGGTTTGCGATAGTGAAGGACGTTGAAGAAAACGACTGGAGGGTGCAGTGATATGTTTTCTCCGAATCGTTTGTTGACCCCCAAAGAGCAGGCATTGTTGTTGGGGGTTGCGCTGGCGGTGCTTGTGGGCTCGGGGGCAATTTACTGGTCCACGCGGCACGGCGCGGCGGCGGTTACGGTGGCGGTAGAAAAGCCCGCGCCAAGCCCTCCGAAACAGAACCCGGCCCCGGCACCCCCGGCAAGTGCCGTTCCCCCAAAAGCCGCCCCCATATCTCCACCGGCCAACAGCTCACCGTCTCCTGCTCCGGTGGCCGCAACCCAGCCTCCCGCACCAACCCCGGTCCCGGAGATCGCCGTCGCCGTGCGCGGCGGGGTGCGGCGGCCGGGCCTGTTTCGGCTGTCTCCCGACAGCCGGGTGGCCGACCTGATCATGAAGGCCGGCGGCGCAACCGATGAAGCGGACCTTTCGGAAATCAATCTGGCGGCGCGGGTGATGGACGGCACGACGCTGACCGTGCCGGTGAGTGCGCGAATCACGGCCGGACAGGACGGACGCATTTCAGGCCACGGCGGACAGCACCACGCCGCGGCCAATCCTGCCGCCTATCTGGCGGGAACCGCCACCCCGGAGGCGACCGGCCCCACTCCGGGGCAGAGCGTTTCGGCAACAGCACGGCAGGCCGCCGCCGATCCCGCCGACACCACTGCCCCGGCTGCGAAGTCAAAAGCCGCGTCCGCCGCGGACGGCGGGTTGATCAACCTCAACACCGCCACGCAGGCGGAACTGGAAACCCTGCCGGGTATCGGCCCGGTGCTCGCGGGAAACATTATCGGGCAGCGCCAGGCACAGCCCTTCAAGAGCGTGGATGAACTGGACAATGTGCCCGGTATCGGCCGGAAAAGACTGGACGCGGTGCGGAATCTTGTCACGGTGGAATGAGGAAACACCGCGCCAAAGCGCGGGGAGAATCACAATGATCTCAACGTTGATCGTCGTTTGCAGCATGTCCGTCCTGGCCGCGCCCGTGGATTTCGCTCCGCGGGTGGAAACGGTGGCGAAGTACGCCGCGCGGCTGGAACTGGACATCGTGCCCCCGGCGCTGGAGGCGGAGAAGGCGGCCCGGCTCAAGGCGCTGCAGGAGAAGATCGCCGCAGGTGCGGCGGACGATGAGGCGTACAAGGCGCTTTACACGGTCTTTGACGAGACGCGCGCATGGCTTCTGAAAAACGCCCGGGACAAACCGCAGCGGGCGGCAGGGGCGTTCTCCGATACCGGCGCTGCATGGCAGGTGAAGGCGCCGGAACTTGCCCTGTCATGGGACAAGAAAGACTTTTCCATGACCGTCGAGACGCAGACCGGCGCGTCGTGGAAATTCCTGCCCTGCGATGGCCAAGACCTTGAATGGAAGCGTGAACGTTTCTCCCTGACCGACGCGAAACGCCACGAGGCGGCGGAGTTCTTCACCGGTTACGGTGCGGGCATGTCGATCACGCTGGGCGATTTCGACGCGGTGCCGGGCTTGGAGTTCCGCATCACGGCGCTGCTCATCGGCAATGAAATCGTGTTCGACATTGCGGCGAAGGAACCGGGGCCGGGTATGACCATGATGAGCTGGCCCAAGCCGGTGGAAACCGGCGCCACGCCGAACGATTTGGCGGTTATCCCGCACATGCAGGGCATGCTGCTTCCCGGCGACTGGCCCGTTGCCGTGAACGAGAAGGATTTGTGCAATTCGCGCAGCTTCTACATGCCCTGGTGGGGCCAGATTCGGGACGGCAGGGGGGTGCAGGCCATCCTGGAGACCAGCGCCGATGGCGGCGGCGAGTATCACCATCCCAAGGGCGGACCGACACGCATCGGTCCCTGCTGGTATCCCACGCTGGGCAGTTTTGGCTACCTGCGCACCATTCGCTATGTCTTCAGTGACAACGCCACGCACGTGACCATGGCCAAGCGCTACCGGCAGCACGTCATTGATCGCGGCGATTTTGTCTCATTGAAGCAAAAACTGGTGCGCACGCCCGCGCTCGACGAGGTCATCGGACGTCCCGTGGTGCATTTGGGCGCGCTTTACCACTTTGTGCCCGAAGCGTCCATGTTCAACAAGGAAAAGATAGAGAGCAACTACGGGCTGGTCACCTACGACGAAATTCTTGCGTCCCTGGAGGAACTGAAGGCAAAGGGTATCGATACAGCCTACGTCCATCTCGACGGTTGGGGTTACTACGGCTACGACGACGGACATCCCGATGTTGTGCCGGCCGGCACGGAGCAGGGCGGGCTGGAAGGGTTGAAGAAGGTGGCAAACCGCTGCGCGGAAATGGGCTATTTCTTCGCCGTGCATGATCAATACCGCGATTTCTATCTCAACGCCGCCTCCTTTGACGACCGCCTCGCCGCGACCCATGTGGACGGAACCCGGGATTACACCAGCACCTGGTGCGGCGGACCGCAGACCATCCTCAGTCCGCGCTTTGCGCCGGAATATGTGCGCCGCAACCATGACTGGTTCGCATCGCACGATGTGCGCGTGCGCGGCGCGTATCTTGACGTGTTCTCCGTGGTGTCGCTCGATGAGAGCAGCCAGCCCACCCAGCCTGTCACGCGCGCCCAGTGCGCCGAATACCGCCGCGACTGTTTTGACGTGCTGCTTGCGCGGGGGTATGTGGTCAGTTCGGAGGAACCGACGGATTATCTTGCCAAGACGCTGGATATGGTCCATCACGGCCCCTATCCCACCCTGCCCCACCTCGGCGGCGGCGATCCCTGCGGCATTCCCGTGCCGCTGTTCAACCTTGTCTACCATGACAGCCTGATGACTCCCTGGGACATGGGCGACGACGGCGGCTGGGGCATCCCCAACGGAGATGCGGGCCGTATTCACTGCGTGCTCAACGCCGGCATGCCCTATGTCAGTCCCGGGGCCACGGACGGGGCGGTTGCGCGCACAAAGGAATTCGCGGAACTGCAGAAGCGCCTGGCCTTCGCCGAGATGACCAACCACGAGTTTCTTGACGCATCCCGGCGGCAGCAGCGAAGCACTTTCAGCGACGGCACCACGGTCACGGTGGACTTTGCCGCGAAGACCTACGAGATCAAGTATCCGGCAAAATAGCGGGCCTTGCTCCAAGAAACGGCGCCGGTCTTGTGCGGACGCGGATGCCCGCTTTTTCGGGCATGACGGAAAGGGTTGCCCCTACGGCGCGGACGTCAATCCGGCGCGCCACTGGTCGTATTCGGCCATGACGTCTTCCGCGCTGACAAAGGGCTTGTAGATCATGCGGGCCCGGTAGCGGTAGGTGGTGTCCACTTCGGGATCGTGGATGACAAAATGCCAGTCCCACGCGGGAAAGTGGGGGTTGCCGGTCCAGTTCCACAGGGCAAGGCGGATGGGGGCGTCTTGGTCGAACATCATGATGACCACCATGGTGTCGTCCTGGCTGTCGTAGTTCTGATCCCCGTCGGTCAGGCCGTAATAGACCGGTTTCAGGAAGCGTTTCGAGCCGTGTTCGGTGATGTTGAGGTTCAGCGCCCCCGGTTCCGCCGGCAGCGGCGCTTCACCCTTGAACGGCACGGTTCCCACATCGCGCGTGCCGTTGCCGAGCAGGCCGCCCAGGGTTTGCCAGCCCTCTTTTCCGTCCGCTTCACCCCAGAAGTGAATCCGGCCGTCACGGGCAAAATTGAGATAACTGGCCCACATGAGCGCAACGTATCCGAGTGGCGCGCAGGGTTTGCGGGGTGTGACCGAGAAGCCGATTTCCACGGCATTCGGGGCGGTGAGGGTGTACGTCATGTCACTGTCCATGCCCCAGGAGGATTGCGCTGCCGGCCAGTGCGCGTGCATTGCGGCAGGCATTGCGGGCATGATCACCATGGGATCGCGCCGGGGGGTTTCCGCGGCGCGCGGACTGTCGGCAGCCGCACCGTTAAACACGTGTTCGTAGTTCAGCGCCACCCAGCGGAACGGACAGGTGTTCGGATACCGGTCGTGGGCAATCCACGAGAAACCCGCGCCCCACGGGGTCCCCTGCACATAGGGTGCGCTGAACCATCCGGAAAGGTTTCCGCCGCGCAGCGGAATGTTGACGGTTGCATCCTTCGCCGGGTCCACAGGGATGCCGGGAATCTCCGTTCCGCCCGCGTCTTCCCCTGTCCGGCTTCCGAGCACGACGGACATGTCCCCGGTCAGGCTGACTTTAACAAGGTCTTTCGCCAGGGGGGCGGTCTCCGCCGGCCACAGGGGGGCGGTGCCGGGCTGGTGCGGCGCCGCATAGAGCAGCAGCGTGTCGCCTGCGGGAAAGACCTGTCTTCCCGGCAAAGGCAGCACGGTCCAGTCTTCCTGTTTTCCATCGAATCTAAAGTCGAGCGTGCGGAGCTCGCGGGCAAATTCGGCCCGTATCTCGCGGTCGCGGTCCATGACCACGGTCATGGTGACCGCCTTTGTGTCCGCGCCTTCGGGGATGTCTCCGCTCCATCCCGCGAACACAGACCCCCGGGCGGGTGCCGCGGTCAGGACCTGGCTGCTTCCCTTTTTGACTGCATGCCTTGTTCCGGGCGGCCAGGATGCGGATGGCGTGATTTCGCCAAAACCGGTGCCCAATTTGACGCCGTTCAGGGTGACGGTGGGCGCCGAATCGTTCTGGGCGCCCGCGTTGCCGCAGAGCACGGCCGACAACAGCGCCGCCAGCCCGGCAATCCGGGCACGGGAGACGGCGTTGTGCCTGAAAAGGCCTCCGGTCATTAATGGCCGCCCCTGACCTTGGACTCGGGCAGAATATATTTCCGGGCGAGGGCGGTGAAATCGCGCACCTGGGCCCTGCGCCATGCAGCATCGCGGCCCAGTTCTCCGGCCAGAAGCTCGGCAGTTCTTGGGGCGGCTTCAATGCTGGCGCGCGCATCAAGCAGGAGCGCGCGGGTGCGCCGCGCGAGGGCGTCTTCGACTGTGCGCGCCATCTCATTGCGCGCGCCCCATACGATTTCGCCGGCGAGAACGGGAAGACGCGGATGCAGCGGCTGGTCCCAGTCCTTTTGCTCGCGCAGCAGATTGCGCAGGGCCAGCGCGTCGGAACCGTAGGTGGCCAGCGAACCGAACGCCGCCGCGTCGGTGTTGTATCCGTGGATGTGCAGTTGGCGCGTCGGACAAGGCTGCGGTTCCAGTCCGCCCACCGAGGCGGCATGATCCACCGTGTCCTCGGCCATGCGCCGGTAGGTGGTCCACTTGCCTCCGGTGATGGTGATCAGTCCCGACCGGGACACATGCAGCGTGTGGTCGCGCGAAAGGGCCGCGGTCGATGCGCTGCCCGAATCCACCAGCGGGCGAATGCCCGCAAAAACACTGAGCACATCGCAGGAGGCGGGATGCCGGGTGAGATAGCGCGCCGCATGGGCCAGCAGAAACTCCACTTCCTCGGGCAGCGCTTCCGGTTCATCGACAACGGAGGGAATGGGTGTGTCGGTGGTGCCCACAACCGTGCGGTCGCGCCAGGGAATGGCAAAGAGAACGCGCCCGTCGTCGGTGTGGGGCACCATGATGGCGTTGCCGCCGGGCAGAAACGTCTGGTCGAGCACAAGATGCACACCCTGGCTCGGCCGAATCATGGGCGGCGCCCCGGTCTCGTCCATGGCCCGCACGCCGTCGGCAAAGGGGCCGGTGGCGTTGACCACGGCCTTGGCCTTGATCGTGAACTCGCTTCCCGACTCCGCCTCGCGCACCACCACGCCGCGCACCACGCCCGCCCGCCGCACAATTTTCACGGCCTCGGTGTAGTTGAGGCAGGCCGCGCCGTGCTCGACGGCGGTGCGCATGAGATGCACCACAAGCCGCGCATCGTCGAACTGGCCGTCGTAATAAATGACGCCGCCGCGCAGACCGTGCGTCTCAATGGTGGGAATGCGCTCGATGGTTTCGTCGCGCGACAGATTGCGGGAATGGCCGAAGCCCTGGCGGCCCGCGAGCAGGTCGTACACGCGCATACCGATGCCGTAGAACGGCGCTTCCCACCAGGTGTAATTGGGAACGACAAAGGGCAGGTCGTGGACCAGGTGCGGCGCATTTTCGCGCAGCAGGCCGCGTTCGCGCAGCGCCTCGAGCACCAGGGACACGTTGCCCTGCTGCAGGTAGCGCACGCCGCCATGCACCAGCTTGGTGCTGCGGCTCGACGTGCCCTTGCCGAAATCATACCGTTCGACCAGAATCACCGAATAGCCGCGCGCCGCGGCATCAACCGCCACGCCCATGCCGGTGGCGCCGCCGCCAATGACGGCTATATCCCAGGTCCGGCCCGGTTCGACGGCCCGCTCAAGCATCTCTTCACGCTGGGGTATCATTGTTTCGCGCCTCCCTTGTCCACAATTTGCGCCACGGCCCGCGCCACAGCCAGCCCGGACAGTGCCGCGCCCTCGACCCGGTTTCCGGCAAAGGCATCGCCGGCAAAGAACAGCGGCGCGCGCCCGTCCACCTCGAAACAGCCCACGGGCAGAATCGAAGAGGGCACGGAATACCGCCAGCGGTGGCCGCGGCATTCGGTGATGTTGCTCTTGAGCAGCGGCCGGGCCGCCTCCTCAAGCACGTGCGCAATTTCCTGCGGGTCTTCTTCCAGATGTTCCTCGGAAAACTGCCTTGAGGCGTGTATGGTCACCGCGACCGCGCCCGGCGATATGCCCTTGCACAGGTTGTCGGCAATCCAGGAGATTGGCCCCTCCTCGACACGGGCGGCGCCCGGGCCGGGAAGGCCGCTCGGACCGTCGAGCAGTGCCATGGCGGCGAAACAGGGACTGTAATGGATTACCAGCAACGGCGACAGCGCGGCGCCGATGCGCCAGGTGTTCTCATCGTTGATAAGGCGCAGCGCCTGGGGCACCGGCGCGGTGAGCACGAGCACGCCGGCGCGCATCTTTATGCCGCCCTCCACCTCGATCTGCCAGCAGGCGCGGGCCTCGCTGACGCGCTTGACCCGGTGTTCCCGGCGGATGTCGAGCCCCTCCGCCATGGCCCGGGCCACGCCGGTCATGCCCTCCACACCGCAGTAGCGCGGGTGCCCGGCCAGTTCGGTGACATCGCCGATGACCGGAAAGCCGCGGGTCCATTCCTTGACCGCCCCGTTCAGCATCCATCCGTCCACAAGTTCCTGGAAGGCGGGTTCGCGGACGGTAAAGAACTGGGAACCATGGTCAAAAATGCCCTCGCCCATACGGCGGGTGGCGCAACGTCCGCCGATGCCCTTGGACTTTTCGAGGACAACACTGCCAAAGCCCATGTCTTGAAGTGTCCGGGCGGCAGTTAGCCCTGCAATGCCCGCCCCGACGATAACGATTTCATGAAGGTCCACATCCCATGTGCCCATGGATTCCGCCAATCTCGAATCACGGCAAAAAAAGACGCCGCTAAGGTGTGTGTGCAACCGTTGTGATACATCTGCGCTGACCGCTGTTTCCACTGTATTGTAACGCGGCGGCGGGCCGCGTTTACAGCCGTGCCCCAAAGAGGCACGGTTTCTTGCCGCCATCACCGTCGTATTGCCGCGCGCATTGGTCAAACCCTGCACATGAACGCACCGGCATATCCCAACGGGATTATGGAGCATAGCCACGTTGGGGCATTCGGACAACCGGGACGAATACGGTTCTTCCTGGATTGTGCCTCAGGCAAGCGACCACCCACCGGGTGCATACGCCAACAGGGTGATTCTGTTCTCCCACACGCTGTATCCAAGCGCTCTATCCGCCCTGATGCACAATCCGCAAACGGATTCCTTATCCGGCGATTGGGGATCGTCCGGTTTCTCGGGGGGGCTCCATGTGTCAGTGATTACCGTCGGGGGGGCGGGTGGCTGTTGCGCCGCACCGCCGCACCACGCTGTTCCGGCTTGCCGCATCGGGCTTCCTGTGTTATCCTGCCGACGGGGCGCTGTCGGCAGACCGGCAAGTATCCACGGTGTTCCAAAAAGAGATTCTCGCCTCGGGCCGTCTCCTCTTCCAGGTGAAAACCACGGCGGTGGACGAGTTTGAGATGCTGGCGCTGTCGGACTACCAGCGGCTGAATGAGGAACGGCGGGGCATTCTGCAGGACGTAATGGACGGCGGGAGGTTTTGCGACGTATGAACGATGTGCTGATGGGAAAGAAGGCTTGCCTGGAACGCTGTGTGAAACAGGCGCGCCTCTATTTTGGCACGCGCTCGGAGCTTCCCTTTGAACTGGATTACATGAGGCAGGACGCCATTGCAGCCAACCTTCAGCGGGCCTGCGAACAGGCCGTCGACACGGCCAACCATATGGTGCGTGTCCGCAAGCTGGGGCTGCCCCGGCAAAGCCGCGACAGTTTCATGCTTCTAGCCCGCGGGGGAATCATTTCGCCGGACCTGTCGCGCAAGCTCCAGGGTATGGTGGGCTTTCGAAACACGCTGGCGCCAGCATCGGCAGTTGGATATCGCACTGGTCGAAGAGGTGGTTACCCATTATCTGGATGATCTGCTGCTGTTCTCCGACATTCTGCTCAGGGAAACCGGCCCCGGCGCCTGATTAAACCCGTTCATCCGGAGACTGCCGCATTTCCGTTTGCATGCGGGGGTGTCTTCCGGCCACACTAGAAGCGTCATGAACGAACGCGCAACCCGCATAAAGAACCGAATCTTTTTGCACCCCGCCCTCTTGTGGCTGGGAGCTGCGGCCGTGGTGCTGCTTGCGCTGGGTCTCCGGCTTGCCGGGATGTCGGGGGAGTCCGTGTGGTGGGACGAATTCGCGAGCACCAAGTTTCTGGGCGCGCCGGCGCTGGCTGATTTCCTGGCGCGCAACCACTCGGTGGACCCGGCCACCCTGCCGTTCTATTTTACGCTGGAATACTGGTGGTGGCATCACGTGCATGCGTCCGTGTACTCGCTCCGGGTGCTTTCGGCGCTGATGGGGGCGGCCACGGCCGGGGTGCTGTTCCTGTTCGGACGGCAGCTGGGCGGCAAGGTGGCGGGGCTGGTGGCGGCGCTGTGTTTTGCCGTGTCGCCGATTCAAATACACCACGGCCAATCGGTGCGCATGTATGCGCTGTTTGTGCTGTTCGCCGTGCTGTCCTCGTGGAGTCTGCTGTCCCTGGTGAGAAAACCGTCTTTTGGCCGGTGGGTGGCCGTGTTTGCATGCACCCTCGCCTTTTCCTGGACCCATCCCTTTGCGCTGATGCTCACCTTTGCCCAGGGCCTGTTCCTGCTGGCGTCCCATCCGTGGCCGTTCTCTCGGACCGTCCTGTGGGGCGTGGTGAACGGCCTCGCCGTTGTCCCCGTGGGGGGCTACCTGTCCACGGTGCGCTACTTCCCGCAGGGCGGCGCGTCCAAGTGGATGCAAATGCCCCGCGCGGATGAGTTCGTCGCCGATGTTCTCGGCGATGATGTCCTGAAGTTCACCTACCAGCTTCGTGTTTCAGGCTGGGGCGAAAACCCGCGCACGGACATTTTGCTGCTGCTGCTGTCCACCCTGTTGATCGCCGCGTTGCTGAGCGTTTACGCCCACGGGTTGCGGCGCCTGTTTTCCCGGAGTCCGGAACGGGGCCGCAGGGAGGAGCGCCAGACCATGCGCTATCTGTGGCTGTGGCTGGTGGTGCCGCCGGCAGTGCTGCTGCTGGTTTCGCTGTTCATGCGCCCCTGCATCTTCCCCCGTTACACGGCGCATTGCGCGCTCGCCGCATATCTGATGGCAGGCATGACGGCGGCAACCTCGCCCAAACCATGGCAACGCTGGTCCATCGCGGTATGCCTGCCCGCCCTGATCGCGGCGCAGTGGGGCATGACGCTGACGATTCCGCAGCGCACCGACTGGCGCGGCGCCGCACGGGTTATTCTCCGCGAGGGACAGGCCGGGGAGCCTGTCATCGTCCTCGGCCAGACATGGGCCGCATTGTTCCAATACAACCAGGGACTCGATCCCGCCACGGCACGCATGGCCAACCCGGTGTCCGGCGCTGAAACCGAAGACGCCCTCGCGCGCGCGGCGGCTTTTGCGCTGCAAAAGCACCCTGACTGTGCCCTGTGGGTGGTCGCTTCCAGCGGTTATTTCACGGACACGCCGCCGGAGGCGCTCGAGACAAAACTGGCGCAGTGCGGGCTCGCATTCACAGGCAGGAAACTTCCCTCCATTGAAACACTGTGGGTATACCGGGTAACCGGGACGCCCGCGGCCGATCCGCTGGCCGGTGCCGGGGCCGGCGCGCCGGAACTGGACCATTTTGTTGCTCAGGCCTTCGGCAATCTGGGGGCGGCCTATGCGGAGACAGGAGACAAGGAGGGGGCATTGGCCGCGCTGGACGCGCTCATGCGGAAGAGCCGTTTTGCGGCGAAGGTATACGCAAATCTGGCCGCCGCCGTCCGTTCGGGGGACCCCACGGATTCCAGACTCGAAGCCATTCGCGCCCTGTGGGACGGCTATGGCTACCGAAGCAACGGGCATTCCCGCGAGGCCCTTCAGGCATTTGGCGAGGCCTGCCAGGCCGATGACCGGCTTGCCATCGCCTGGGCGGAGAGGGGACTGCTCGGCGCCGAAGAAGCCGATTCGGCACCCTGGGGCGGTTATGCAAACGCGCGTCAGGCGCTTTCCCGCGCCGCTGAATTGGATACGGAATATGCCGTGACCTTTGCGCGCCTGATCGCCGTGCTGAACGATGCGCCCGGCAACGTGACCGGCGCGCTGGACGCGGTCAGGGCCTATCAGGAGGGACAGCTGGCGCTGGGCCGGGGCGAAAACGAAAAGGCGCGCGCGGCATTGCAGCATGCCGTGGCCGCGGAACCGCTCATGCTGGCCGCCTATCCGCCGCTGGCCTACGCCAAAATGCTGCTCGGCGATTTCGACGGCGCGCTGCAAACCATTGCGGCCTACCGAAGAGAGGGCGGGGCGCCCAATGCGGGCGTTTCGAGCAACATCTGCATTATCCGGCTGTTCCAGGGAGACCTTGCCGCAGCGCGGGAGGCCCTGCAAGAGGCGTACGGACTGGACGCTTCATTGCAGGCGCATTATGGCCGCCTGTTTGACCTGGGCTTTTCCGGAGACCGGGCGGGAGCGCTTGCAGAAGCGGAACGCCTGCAAGCGGGCGGCATCCCCGTGCCGCCGCCGGTCATGGAATGGCTGCGCAAATCCGCCACCCCATGAACAAGCAAGTCCCCCCGGCCTGTCTTGTTGACCGACCGGGGGGAAGGGTTTGGGGGACGGAGGGTATATGTCAGCGCTGTCAGGTGAGATTGACAGCGATCTTGCGGGGCTGCTTTTCCGCGATTTTGGGCAGGTGAATGGTCAGCACGCCAAACTTCAACTCGGCGCGGATTTTTTCCTGGTCCACAATTTCGCTCAGTTGGAACTGCCGGAAATAGGGCAGCAACCGGTATTCCTGCAGCGTCAGGTCCCCGGTGCGGCCCGGCGCCGGCTTGGCCTTGATCGTCAGGATGTTCTTTTCGACACCCACATCCACGGTGCCCGTTTCAACACCC
>CAZOMH010000011.1:0-21352 GCA_964580415.1 uncultured Nitrospirales bacterium | reverse complement strand
TCGCCCCTGCGCAGTTCAAAGTTCACATTGTGGAACTTGCCCGTCCGGCCCAACCCGCGCACCTGCATGACCGGGGCTCCGCCCCCGCCCAGATCGGCGGGGCGTTCGCCTTGGGCCGCCTCGCCGAACATCATGTGCGCGATGGTGTCGGGCGTGGCGTCGCGCATGCCCATCGAACCGACACGGCGGCCGTCGCGGAGCACCGTCACCGTGTCGGCGATCTGGCTGAGTTCCTGGAGCCGGTGCGTGATGTAGAGGATGACCACGCCCTTGTCGGCCAACTGGCGCACCAGGCGGAACAGGTGTTCCGTCTCGTGCCGCGCCAGCGCCGAGGTGGGCTCGTCGAGCATGAGCACCGAGGGATTGAACGACATGGCCTTGGCGATTTCCACGACCTGCTGCTGGGCCATGCCCAGGCTGCCCACGTTCGCGCGAAGGTCAAGCGACACCTGCATGCCGTCGAGCACCCGCTGCGCGGCGTCGGTGATGCTCCGCCAGTCCACCACGGATCGCAGAAACCCTTTCCGACGCGGCCAGCGTCCGAGGAAGATATTCTCGGCCACGGTCATCTCGGGCACCAGGCTCATTTCCTGATAGACCGTGGCGATGCCCTTGGCAAAAGCGTCCGACGGCGAGCGCAGTTCTATGGGTGCGCCATCGACAAGGATCGTGCCGCCCGTCGGCTGCACGCTGCCCGCGAAAATCTTGACCAGCGTGCTCTTGCCCGCGCCGTTCTTGCCGATCAGCGCATGCACCCTGCCACCGTCGAATTCCACTGACACACCATCCAGCGCAACGGTACCGGGATATTCCTTGCGGATGTTCCGGGTCTGGAGGGAATGTCCGCTCATTGCACCATCCTGGGAATGCCAATCTCCCGATTGGCCCGAAGTGCTCGTATTCGCGAATAAGGAAACCACTCTTCCTGCTCCTGCTCCTGCTCCTGCTCGAACTTCTGTAAGCGGCAAAGCCCAAGAAAGAAAAGCAGGAGCAGGATTAAGCGCAAGAGCAAGAACGAGAATACGTCACCAAATTCATGAACAGGAGCGTGAAGGTTTAGCCTCTGGATATGCCGTCCCTTCATTTCGACCCGGCGCCTATCCATTCCTGAAGCTGTTTCGCGAAGGCGGCCACGGCCGCCGAATCGGTGCGCGACAGGCACACGCCCGGCAGCGACACTTTCTTCTCCACCGGCTCGCCCTTGATGGCCTTGAGGGCCGATTCCACCGCCATCCGGCCCAGGTCGGCCGGACGCTGGCTCGTGATGCATTGCAGAATATTGTCGTCCGCCTGAAGGAATCCGATCAGTTGCTCGCTGGCGTCCGTGCCGAACACGGCCACCTGCCCGGCCTTGCCGGCGTTCTTCACCGCCATCACCGCGCCGACCGTGCCGCCCTCGTTGGCGGCCCACACGACGTTGACGTCAGGGTGCGCGGTCAGCACGTCGCCCACCTTCTTGACGCCCAACTCGGGCAGCCACGCATCCTGGTCGGCCACAATCTCCACGCCCGGCAGCGTGCTTATCTCGCGTTTGAACCCGCCCGTGCGCGCGGCGCTCTGCTCGGGCGCCTGCGACATGAACTCGAACACCGCCACCTTCGCCTTGCCGCCAAGCTTTTCCTCGATGTACTGCTTCGCCGCCCTGCCCGTCTGCGCGCCCAGATCGTCCTCGCTGCTCGCCACGGCCGCAACGGCAAGGTCACCCTCCGCGTTGGTGTTGTAGGTGACCACCTTGATGCCCTTGTCCGTGGCCTGCTTCAGTGCGGCGACGGAGCCCTTCGCGCTCAGCGGCGACAGGATAATCGCATCCACTTTGCGCGCCACATAAGTGTTGACCAGTTGGATTTCCTTTTCCAGCTTGTTCGCGGCGTTACCCTCCAGCAGTTCCACCCCCGCCTGTTTCGCGGCGTCACGCATGCCAAACAGCACCAGACGGAAGAACTGGTCCTCCTGGAAAACAATCCCCGCCAGTTTCGGCTTGGCGCTTTCCGGCGCTGCCCCACCCGACGGATTCGTCGGCTTGGAACAGCCCGAAACGGCCAACAGAGCCGCCAATACGGCGGCGGCCAGTGTGATGGAAATATTTCGCATGGGGAGTCTCCTTCTTGACGTCAGGAACGGGCATGCTGCGCAGATGATGACACACTCTCGCCACACAGGCAAAAATCCTAACAGTGGCAACCCACAGCCACCTCGTCGTCGATTGGAAAAGACTTCCTCCACTGCCCGAAAAGGCCAGGTCAAAGGACGCCGCACTGGATTGCAGCACCATACCAACGCCGGATATAGGGCACTTTCAGGAGGGAGTTGTTGCTCTCAACGTGCGTAATGAACCATCGAAACATGCCATCCCAAACCGATGTATTGCCCGGCGGTTGGAGTCTCCACCCGAGTTCTTCGAGGGTCCATCCTGCCTTTATGCTGTTGGTAAGCATGGAGCAGGTAGCCCAGTTGTCCTTTGAATCGGTACCACCCCGGGCAACGGGGATGATGTGATCGATGGTAGGAAACAGTTCCCAATACGCCATATGTCCAAAGGTCATTTTTCCGTGCGGATGATACGGAAACTCGGAAGGAATGTATTCAGAAATTACCCGAAGGACCGGGGGGAAAATCAATCGGTTGCCACGGTAGCGGTCTATGAAGCCGTCCCGCACGAATGTCTCTGCCATCTGTCTTGCTGTATATTGGCGAGGCGCTCTTTCCTGTGGAGCAAACGGGTAATGCAACTGAAGCGTTGCCGCCGCCGCAGACAAGTTGTCTCCCGAAATATGCGCACAGATTTGTCTTATTACGTCGCTTTTGTCCAAGTCCGAAAACCCTTTGTCCCTCGTTGTGCCTGTATATTACTGTTGATAGGTCTAATTCACTATACAGGGCAGATAGTCTTCGCGCACGGGCGAAAAGACCTCAATGGCCACCGAGTCGACCAGAATCTCCGCTCCGTGCTCCACGCCGCCGGGAATGCACCAACTGTCTCCGGGGCCCACATCGAAGGTGTCCCCGCCGATGAACAACCGAATCGAGCCCGACACCAGATACCCCGTCTGTTCCTGGCTGTGGGCATGGCGGGGCAGGGTGTGGCCCGCACCCAGCTGGAACTCCGTGAACAGGGTATGCACCCCGTAAACCAGCGTTTTCATACGCACGCCTTCCACGGCCCGCCGGTATCCGGATGCATCGCGTTTGTAAAACATAGCTGTCTCCGAAGGTCGGGTTGATGACCGGAGGATTATGACTGCGGTGCGGAACTGCACGCAAGGCAGCCAACATGGGTGAACAGAATACACAGAATTAATGCTACCCCCATTGCGGCAAGATGTGGCATGGCCGGTCCACATGCCGCAGGCGTCCCGCCTCCCCTCGGTCGTTGCCGTCGGGGATTTGGCCCGTTTCCAAGAACACGGCAGGCGGGACGCCTGCGGTGCGAAAACACCCGTCATTCGCCTTGACACCACGGGGAAAAGCCTCCACAATACGGGAAAAGGCATTATTGTTCATAGGAGGCGACATGGCTGAACGTTTTCAGATAGCCCTTGTGTTGGCGGCGACGGTGCTGGGCACCGCCTTCATGACGCCGCGCGCCACGTCCGCGCCTTTGAAAGAAGTGTTTGCCGACCGGCCCAATGCGGTCGAATTCCCGGCGCAGGAAGCGCGCTTTGTCCGCTTCGTTATTCGCGCGGCAGGCGGGAGCCAGCCCTGCGTTGATGAACTGGAGGTGTACGGCACGGGGTCGGACGCCAACCTGGCGCTTGCCGACGCGGGCGCACAGGCTTCCGCCTCGTCCTGTTTGCCGGGATATGCGGCACACGCCGTCGATCACCTGAACGACGGCCAGTATGGCAACGAGAAGAGCTGGGTTGCCGCGGGCACGGGCGAGGAATGGGCGCAAATCGAACTGCCCAAAACCGCGACGGTGAACCGGGTGGTCTTCTCGCGCGACCGCAACCGCAATTATGCCGACCGGATGCCCACGGATTTCGAGGTGCTCCTTTCGCAGGACGGGCAAAGCTGGGCTTCCGCGGCCAGGGTGCAGGCCACGGCCGGACCGGTGGCGCTGGTTTCCCGTCCGGCCAACAATGGAGAACTTGTCCCCTCCCCTCCCCCGCCGCCCCAGGCGGCGGCGCTGCGTTCCGAACCCGAACCGGACCCGATTAAGGATGCCTTTCTGGCCGAAGAATATGCCTGGATAAAGACTGCCGGACGCGCCGATGTGGACCCGCGGCTTGTGCCGTACAACGGGCGCGTGAAGGAATATCCGCATCACATCGGCGACGATGTCCTGCCGCTGCCGCCCTTGTCCGCCGCGCCTGCGGCGGACGGCGCGCTTGACGATGCATGCTGGGGGGAAGCATCCCGCGGAGCGGTGCGCGTGGCCTATCCCTTTGATTTTGGGGCCACACCGCTGGTTGCCAACGACCTTTGGGCCGGCCGCCACGGAGACATGGTGTGGTTTGCCCTGCGCACGGACCGGCTGCTGAGCAGCCATGTCGCAGTGGTATCGTCGGCGGACATGCAGGGCTGCGGCGTGGTGGAACTGGCCGGCGGGGGGCTTGTCTTCAACGTATACGAACGAAAGGGCGGGCAGCTTGCCGTGTCCAAGTCGATGCCCGTGCAGGGCGCGTTCAACGCCAGCCTGACCCGCTTTGAGTTCTGCCTGCCGCTGGCGCTCTTTCCCGATTGCGGGAAGCAGGGGCTGCGCGTGGGGCTGGGCATGGGCGGGCGCTACACCGAGGCCGTGGGCCGGCCGATCACTTTCAAGTTCTCTGAATTGTCCATGGCGCAGGAGTCCTTTATGGCGGAAGGTGTGTTCAAGGTGCGGATTTCACGCGGTGATAGCGATACACCCGTGAACGTCCACGCCGATGGAAACGGCGCCGTGTGGGAAGCCACGCTGGTAAAGGGCACGGGCGCCAACATGGGCATTCCCACCGGGCGCGGACCCGTGGGGCCGCAGACAATACTGCGCGCCAAGGAAGGCGCGAACGAATACACGCTGCATCTGCTGCGTTATGACCCGCTGGATCACACGCTGTCGCAAATGGAAGGCATGGCCGCGCGGCTGGAGATGCAGGGCGTGAACGTGGACGCTGAGCGAGGTGTCGTCGCCGGTTTCCGAGTACTTCAGGCAAAGTTTCTGGCTGCAGCCGTGCCGGATCTGGCCGCGGAACGCGCCGCGTTCTTCGATGCGCGCCTCGCCAAGCGCAACCTGTTCCTGCGGGCGCCCGACCTGGAACCCATGCAGGACCTGCTCTTCATAAAGCGTTTCCCCTTTGAGCCGTCGCACAACTACAGCGACAATTTCGACTCGGCGTTCCGTTCCGGCGGCGGCGTGAACCTGCTGCACCTGCCCAAGGACGGCGACCGCTTTGCGCCCGAGAACGGACAAACCCGGGAACTGTTCGGCGCGGGCACAGGCATTGCGCGCAACCCGATGGCGGACTACGATCTCAGCCGCATCTACTTCTCCTACCGCCTGCCCGAGGACGGCTACTACCACGTCATGTCCATGAACACCGACGGCAGCGACCTGAAACAGCTCACCAGCGGCCCCTTCCAGGACCTGTGGCCCACCCCGCTGCCCGACGGTGATCTGGCCCTCATCAGTTCGCGGTGCACGTCGCGGTTCATCTGCTGGCGGCCGCAGGCGTCCATCCTCTTCCGCATGAAACCGGACGGCACCGATTTCCGGCCGCTGTCCTTCGCAAACCTCACCGAATGGGGGCCCTCCGTCATGGACGACGGACGCCTCGTATGGACGCGCTCGGAATACCAGGACAAGGGTGCGGACTTCGGCCACACGCTGTGGGCCGTCAAGCCCGACGGCACGCAGGCGGAACTTGTCTTCGGCAACGACATCATTCAGCCCAACGGCTACGCCAACGGCCGCCCCGTGCCGGGCACGAAGGAGTACGTCTGCACGCTCATCTCCCACTTCGGCGATCTGAACGGCCCCATCGCGCTGGTCGATCCGTCCAAGGGCCGGTCCAACCCGAAGGCCATCACCAGCCTCACGCCCGAGGTCCCCTGGCCGGGCATGTGGCCCAACCACGAATGCTTCCGCGAGGCCTATCCGTTGTCGAAGGATTATTTCCTGTGCGCCCATGCGCCGCGCGAGACTTTCGGGCTGTATGTGATAGACCGCTTCGGCAACCGCGAACTGCTGTACATGGACCCGTCCATTTCGAGCATGTGCCCGACCGTCTTCAGCAAACGGCCCCACCCGCCCGTACTGTCCGCCCCCGTGCCGGAGGCGGCCGAAACAGGCGAATTCTATTTGCAGGATGTGTACCGGGGCGTCTCGCCGCAGGTGGAACGGGGCCGGGTGAAATACATCCGCATCGTCGAGGAGGTGCGCGCAACGCTCGACCAGATGCCCAACGGCGAATTCCGCAAGGACCATCCCGAATTCCAGGACTGGTATGCCACGCCGGTACACAAGGTCAGCGGCCCCTTCGGCTGGCCAACCTACGTGGCCAAGCAGCCCTGCGGCCTCGTTCCGGTGAATGAGGACGGCTCGGCCCGCTTCACCGCGCCCGCCGGCAAGGTGCTCTACTTCGAGGCGCTCGACAAGGACTACAACGAACTGCAGCGCATGCGCAGCGTCGTGCAGTTGCAGCCCGGCGAGAGACGCGGCTGCATCGGCTGCCACGAAAGCCGCCTGTCCACGCCCGCCAACGGGCGCAGGCCCGAGGCAAAACAGCTGCAAAGCCCGACGCTCGCCTCGTGGGAGGGCGTGCCGCTGTCGTTTGAGAAGGTGGTGCAGCCCGTGCTCGACGGGCACTGCGTTTCCTGCCACAACGAGAAGCACAAGAAAGGCCTCGACTTCCGCGGCGACCTCGACAAGGAAAAGGTGCCCGTTTCCTACCGCACGCTGATCGAGAAAGGCCTGGTTCACTACGCCGACATGGGCTGGAACTCGGGCGGCACCGAAAAGCTGCCGCCGCTGTCGCTGGGCACGCTCAAGAGCCGCCTCTGGGAAGTGCTCAATGCGGGCCACCACGACGTTGTCCTCACCGACGACGAAATGCTCCGCATCAAGACCTGGATCGATCTGAACTGCCCGCTCTGGCCCGACTACAAGAACCGCCTCGAACGCCCGGCACAATTGGCGAAAATATCACTACTCTGATACGGGATGCCCTCAAGGTAGTCCGGCTCTTCCAGCGCCGGACTGGTCCGGGGCGTCTACCTGAACCATTGAGAGCGGCCAGTTTCGGGACGAAGACCCAGGATCTAAACACGGATTGGGCCGCCGTGCAGCGGCAGGTCCACACCCCCGAAGAGTCCGGCGCAGGATGAGCCGGACTACCAGGAGCAGCCCCTCTCCCCGCAGGTTTTCCCGGCTACTTCAGGCCTGTCATTTCCCGGACGTTCGCGTCTTCCTGCTGCTGCCAGGCCTGCCGCTTCGCCAGATACTTGTTGTAGAATGCCAGCCCGTCGCCTTCAAGCCCTTCCGTGTAATCGCCAAAACACGGCACCAGCAGGTCAATCCAGCATGAAAGCTTTTCCAATTCCTCCCTGGACAGATCCACCTTGTTGTGACCAGCCCGAAGCATGGCCATAAGCGGGCTTTTTGCGGCACCCGCGCTGTAGGGCGGAAGCATTGCGGGCGACGCCTGGATGTCGATCCAGTTGTTGACACGACGGTTGGCCAGGGCGCAGTAGGCGGGACTCCATGTGCCCGGACCACCCAACAGGCTGAATGCGGGTTTAAGGTCCCCTTCTCCCCCGTTCTCGCCGGAGAACCGCCTGCCGGTGGCGGCCGCGACCGCCGCACCCGGTGTCGCAAGCACAATGGGTCCTGCGGCATTGACCATGCGCTCCGGGTCCGCCACATGGTGGCACTGGATGCAATGCTTGTCGAGGATGGGCTGTATTTCGCGCTCGAAACTGAAACCGCGCGGCGCATCCGGCCCGTGGTCCAATGCCTGCGGCCCGGTTCGCAGGGCCAGGGGACGCTTGCAGGGCGGTGGCGCGGCGTTCTTGCTCTCATGGCAGCCCACGCAGGACAGGTGCTCGCCCGGCTGCAGTTGCGACCAGCTCCGCATGGTCTGCACCGCGTCGCCGTTCTCATCAAGCAGTTGGAAGTAGACGGGAGTCTTCGCGGACACCGTGAAACACGCCGAACCGTCCTCGCGCACCGTGGCCGTGCCGAGCACAACCTTGACGTCCCAGGTGCCTTCAATGGAAACGGGGGTGCTGATCAGCGCGCCGCCGGCCGGACCTTTGTTCGTGTTGTAACCGAAGCCCGCGGCGCGATAGTCCAATGCCACCACCCGCACCTGCTTCACCGTTCCCCGCGGAATGCCTGCCAATCCGGGGCCCTGATACACGTCCTGAATGTAAAAGACACCCGAATCCTTGGCGTAATCGACCATGCTCGGACGTTCGTGGGGAACGGCCCTTGTGGCCAGCGGCACGGGCTGGTTGCACGAAATGGCCGGGTCCCACGCGAGCAGTTCACGGTAACCGTCCTGGTCCATCCAGTAGATGCGAAACGGCGCGGGCGAACCCCCGGGCTTGAACCCGACGATGAACTCGGTCTCGCTGATCGGGTAGGGGTACTGGAACTGGTCTCCCGTCTGGCCGTAGGCATCGACATGCACCGCCTCGGTGGGGCGCACCGGCGCGATGAGCTGGGCGCCGCTGTTTTCCTCCCTGCCTTTGCCTGGGTCCAGAATGCCGAGCCAGCCCTTCTGCCGGCTGTGGTGACCGGAGAAGATGGCGACAATCTTGTTCGTTCCGGGAATGGCCCGCGCGTGCAAAATGCTTGTGGGGAACCAGGAGTTGTTGCCGTAACACGCAGTCTGAAAGGTGCCGTCCGGGTGCATCTGAAACAACCCCTGCGGATATATCTGGCCCCGGTCATTGTAGTCCCAGCGTGTGTAGATGATCCGCCCGTCGGGCGTCACAGTGGGAAAGTTGGTATGCACCTGATCATGGCTGACACGGCGCAGGAAACGCCCGTCGGCGGCGCAGGTGTACAGGTTGCTCACCTCGGTCCACCAGCAGTCCACCGTCTGCACGCAGCGCGTGGAGTTGAACAGAAGATCGCCGTTGGGCAGGTAGACGCCCTCGTAGTCGGCGAAGCCCAACCCTGACGTAATCTGGCGCACGGACCGGTCGGCTGTATTCATCTCGTACAGATGGTAGTCGTCCTCGTTAAGCGACTTCTTCCACGAGAAAAGAATGCGCTGTCCGTCGGCTGACACGTCGGGATCACGAATGACACCCGTGGGATCTTCCAGCAGGGTGTCCGCGGCGGCATAGAGGCCATCCATGCGAAGCACGCACAGCCGCGCGCCCGGCTCGAAATGCCGTTCTTGCTGCGCGTCGGACTGTCCCTCCGTGTAGGCGTAGTGCGACCCGCCCAGGTCGTAGTGCGTCGTGAACACTATTGCCGGAAACTTGACGCACATTTCTTTCAGCCGGGTTGCACGCCGCAGTTCGCAGGCCTGCGTGTACAGTTCTGCCCAGCGCGCATCGTCATCCGTGGACAGTCCGTCAACCGCCGCTTTCAGCGGTTCGGCGGCGTCGCCCAGTGCGGCAGTAGCCTGCCGCACCGTTTCGGGCAGGGTCTTTCCCTTGTCCAAGCCGTCCTGCGCCCGCCAGTCAGCGATGATTTCGTTTGGGGGCGCGGCGGCGGCATGCGCGATGCTGAACAGCACCGCAACCAGCGCCGCCATGCCCGCCCTCTGCGTCACACCATGCATCCCATTCCTCTCATGCTTCCCATAATTCCCAAGCCCTACCGCTGCGCGCGCGCGGCCTGGATTTCCGCCTCGGGAATGCTCTTGCGGTAGTCGTCCTTGCACAGCCCTATCTTGTCAAAGGGAATGGGAACAAAACCCGAGTCCTTCACCGCGGGCGCGTCGGCCTTGACCGTAAAGTCACCCGCTTCGGGGTTTGCAAACGTCTCCGCGGCCGGGTCGAGGATATTGCCCTCCAGGATATTCGTGCCCTTGTCCCGCAGGGTAAACTTTCCACACTTCCAGACAATGTTGCGGCGCAGCGTGTTGACGTCCACATTCTCCTGCAGCTTCGCCAGTTCGGGATAGCGCTGCACATAGAGGCCGGCGTCAATCTTCGGCGACTCCATGAATTTCGCGGTAAAGTCCCTCCAGCGCTTCTCGCCCCAGGGCGAAAAGCTGACGGCCTGTTCACAGTCGGCAAAGATGTTGTTCTCCAGCACATTGTCCTTGCCGCCGTGAATCTGCACGCCGCCGAATCCGGCTTTCCCCGCGGCGCTCTTGTAGAAGATATTGCCGTGGATGAGCACGCCCGAAATGGCGTCGTCAAGGCGGATGCCCGCCTGCCCGCAGCTCAAGTCCTCGCCGGTGCGCCGCCAGTTGCCGATGTGGTGCCAGTAGTTGTACCGGAACACGTTCCCGCGGTAGGTGGGGTCGCCCCACAGGTCCGCACCGCCCTGATCATCCGACTCCAGAAGCACGTCGTGCGCCTCGTTGTATTCCACGGTGTGATCGTTCCCGTCCATCCGCACCGCGCTGCTGTTGATATCGTGCATAAGATTGTGGGCAACCCGGTTTCCCGCGCCCCCGGCAAGAACGGCCGGAGTATAGGTGTGGTCGATGCGGGAGAGGTGGTGGATGTGACAGTTCTCGACAACATGCCCCCCCGGTGCAAGTGTCTTTCGGTCACCGCCGTTGACAATGACACCGCCCCGGCCCATCGAGTAAATATCGCATGAAAGCACACCAACCTGCCGCCCCCTCAGTACCGTGATGCCGTTTCCTCCGCAACGGCGGACGGTACAGCCCGCAAAGGCGCAGTCCGTGCAGTCGTTCAACTGCACGGCGTCGCCCGCGGCCAGTTCCCAGGTCAGCCCCTCAAAGCGGACGCGGGCGGTTCCTTCCATGCGCAGCAACGGCTCCGCAAGGAGCGACAGCGCCACCTCCGCCTGCGCGGGATCGGACGGCGGCAGAAAGTAGAGCAGGCCGTTCGCGCGGTCCAGACAGTATTCGCCTGCCTGGTCCATTTCGGCAAGCAGGTTCACCGCGCAGTAGCGCGCGCCCCTGCGGTAGCCGTAGGTGTGGTACGGTTCGGCCAGCGTGATCTCATGCTTGTCGGCGTCGATGGCGGCAATGCGCTCGTATGAATCGGCCCAGTCGAAAAACCAGTAGCCATAGAGCATGGCGTCCTTTTCGTCCTTCCAACGCGCCGGACGGTCCCCCTCGTACACAAAGCGCCCCACCTTGCTGCCAGGAATGCCGATGATCTGGTGACCGTCCTGAACGCAGGTGTCCACCACATGTACCATGCCCTCGTTGGGCCAGCGGGCCATGGTCATGGGCTCACCGTTGAAGAACAGTTCGGGAACGGGGTGCGTCTTGAAAACGTTGCCACTGCCCATGCCGCCCAGCACCAGGGGCTCCTTCGGCACCTCCACCCCCTGCGCCTTCAGGTCGCACTGCACCGCCTTGCCCCGCGCCTCCTCCGGCAGGCGCGCCAGCACGGCCGCGTCGGTGACGGGAACGAAATCTTTCAGCATTGCGCCGCCGGAAAAGACGGGCGTTTCGCCGTCCGCGGCGCGGTAGACAATGGGCACCTTGTCAAACGAGCTTGAATCCTCGGGACCCAGCGCGAAGGTGTTGCGGACAGTGTATTTTCCCCCGTGAACAAGGACCGTCAGACCGCCGTCCAGAATTCCGGTGCGCGTGTCTATCTCGCGCATTTGGTCACGCGCCTGCTCCAGCGTGGCGTACGGCTTCGCCGCGCTGCCGTCCCCGTCGGGCGTGCCGGACGGGGAGACGTGAAGCACCACCCCGTCTTCGGGAGCGGACTCGACCGGCGCGCCGACGGCGCACGCCGCGACTGTGGAACACAGCAAGAAGCGCATGAACAGGCTCATCTTAAGGCTCCCTTGCGCTGCAGCCGCTTACCCGCGACCGGCGCGAAATTCACGTGTTTCGGTTTAACCGCCACATGGCCTGCCCGGCGGCATTCGGAGCACCGAAACCTGACGCCATTGCAGGCCCCGGAATACCCGCGGCAGGGCACGCATCCTCGGTCCGCCTTCTGTGTCCGGCATCCGGACAGACGGCCTGTATCCGGGTCGATCCGGTCCTATCCCGGATAGACGCCGAGTTTTGCCGTCTTGGGGGCAAAGGGCTCAATGCGCACGGTGTTTGACCCGGCCTTGACCAACTTGGTGACGTCAAGCATAAAGGGCTCGCCGATACAGCCGCCCGCTTCCTGTCCGTTCATCTGAACGCGCACGCCCTCGCGCACACCGTCCATGACGAGCATGACACGCTGGCGCGCTGTGTCGGGCGAGGTGGCCCAATCGACAGTTCCTTCGAACGGGTCGGTCTGCGGCAGGGGGGCCTTGCCCCCGATCTCGCTCCATGGAGCGCCGCCAAACGGGGCTGTCTTTTCGATCGGCATCCAGGCCGTCGGGCTGGTCGAACGGGCAACGCGCCACTTTTCGTCAATCCGTCCGTCCACAACGGTGCCGTCCCCGAGTTCAACACGATAGGCCCCGATGAGTCCCGCGGGCGACGCCGTCTGGCCGGTGTTTGTCGCGTAGATCAGCAGCATGTTTCCGCCGGGCTTCAGGCCCGGCTTGATGTCGATCTCCGACGGCGCGCGCCAGCCCTCGGGAGCGCCGGTGCTCGCCCCGACGACCGTCCCGTTGACACGAAGACTGAACTCGTTGTCGGCCGCGATCATGAAACGCGCATCGCGGACCACCGCGTTCGCCGGAAGAGTCAGCGCATATTTGAAGATTCGTGTTCCATAGGGCGCCCCTTCGGCCCCATGCTCATTGGGATACCACACCCAGCTGCCGCCTTCAAGATTGAGCGCGGCGGGGGGTGCCGACGCCGGCGTGTTGGTGCGGATCACGGGCACCGCCTCACCGACAGGCTTGTCCCCGGCGGCAACCCGCCTGGGCAGTGTCCGCACGGTGGCCGGGAACACCACCAGCGCGCTTTCGGCCGGTTCCAGGGTCAGTTCAAACTCCACCCTGCCGCCGTCGCGCTGGGCGGCGGGCAGCGCCTCTATCAGGTTGCGCATCGGGTCCCACCGCTCGGGAACGCCGTGCGCCTTGGCAACCAGCCGGAAGGTTTTTGCGGAATTCGCAATATCCTGGTTGCAGACAAAATAGACCGCGGCATCGTCCTTGGTCCGTTCCAGGACATGAAGCCATTCGTTGGTCTGGCCCGATGCGACCTCGAGCACCGGCGCCACGCCGCCATTGGACAACGCCGCGGCAATCTCGGCGGAACCTGGGTGTTCCGAAAGCATGTAGGACTTGCCGCCCGCGGCGCTGGTCCTGCGCGGGTCTATGCCCACGGCGGGCGTCCCGCCCCATATTTCGGAGCAAAGCGCCGCGATATCCGCCGGTGTTTTTCCAAGCGTGGCGGACTGGGTCGGCAAATACCCGTAGGCCACGACCACACCGCCCGCATTGAAATAGTCGCGCACCTTCGCCAGGGTCTCCCAGGGGATGGCCTCGACCGGAGGCACGATCAGCGCGCGGTAGTTCTCGCTGCGCAGCGTCAGCAGACCGGCGGAGACCGTCGCGTCCTTCTCGAAAACGTCGTACGGAAGCCAGTCGCTGTCGTACAGCGCGTCCTGCAGGGCCGTGGCCATCTCCTCCGGCAGCACCGCCTTGCCCACGTGCTTGCTGTTGCCGCAGAACAGCTGCGCCACAGGGCAGACATGGCTGCCGCCGCTCAGCATCAGGCTCAGCCGGTTGTTGTAGTCCGCCCAGACCCGGTACAGCGGCCAGCGGGGCTCCTGGTCCCCGTTGTAGAAGTAGGGCGGGCAGTCCGTGTCCTGCGGCGCGCGGGGGTTGAACGAATGGGTAATCATGAAGTTCACGCCGCGCACCTGGTGCTGGTCGGCCAGCCACTTCATTTCGGGGTAGGACAACCGCTGCCCGTAGGCCCCGAATATCTCGCACATGGTGATGTCGTCTTTCTTCCCGTACACGTGCGAAATCGACGAGACCAGTTTGGGCATCTGGTACATGTCCAACCGTTTCTGGCCGGGATGCAACTGCCCCACCACAAGGTCCATGCCGCCCATGGAGGAATACTTCTGCAACTGGAACTGGTTGCCCGCGCCCAGACCGTGGTCAAGGTAGAGGAATTCATGCTCCATGAAGTGGCCGATGGACTGCCCCCCCCATGATTCGCACCACTTGGTCATGGCCCCGTAGAGCGTGCGGCCCCAGGTTTCAAAGAATGCATCATAATAGGCGTATTTTGCCGCCGTCTGTTCACCGCCGGAGAGGGTGAATTTCCAGGCGACCAGCGCCTTCTTCCAGTCCACACCGCGCCCGGCAAACGTGGCGTTCAGTTCGGTGCCCCAGTCCCCCTGCGTCTCCGGTTCGTCGTAGAAGAAACCGGCTATGGTCTTGCCGAAATCGTCCCTGAAATGGTCCTGGTGCGGCTGGTAGACGGTGTTCATAAACCAGTCCACACAGTCCTTGCTGGCGCCGTCAAGCGTCGGCTGGCCGTTTTGCCTGGAAACCGGAGCAAGTTCCCATCCGAAACGCATGACCCTCCAGTTGCCCTCCGGAACGTCCCAAACGATCTTGCCCTCCTGCACCGTCGGCAGGAGGTCCACCAGCGACGCGCCATCTATTCCCTCACCGGTGTCGCGTCCGGCAAGCAGGGCCACAAAATGGTCGGCCGTATCCACCGTCTCGTCCAGTTTGACCGGGCCGGTGACGGCCTTCTCCGTTGCCGTGAGCCGCTTGGCCATGTACTGCTCGGGCACCTTCCCGCCCATGGTCTGGCTGGGCCACCATGCATCGTCAAATATCCACATCTTCATATCGTTCTGCTTGGCGTGCTGCAAACACACATCCAGATCGGCCCACCAGCGCGGGCCAAGCCAGTCACTGTGCGGGCGAGATTCGGCACAAAAAGAGCCGTTGCCTCCCTCAACCACCTTGTCCAGGAACAGCCGGAGCCGCTCAGGCGTCTCCTTGTCGTCCCCGTGCAGCCAGAAGAGCGGCCCGGTCAGCCGCCGCGCCGCCATGGGCAACTCGTGGAACTGCTGTTCCAGCGCATGCCAGGCACTCGCAGGGGCGGGGGCGGTATCGGTTGCGGACAGCGAGGTCAGCCCGCAAAAGGCAAGCAGGAGAAAGGCAGACATGGCAAGAACTCCTTGTTGAACAAACCGGAGGTTATTCTACGCAGGGGCCGTCTTGGAATAAAGCAGCCGAAGAAGGACTGAACACAACGCGCCCCCGGGAAAACCCGGGGGCGCTTCGATGCCTGCAATTGTCCCGTCTGCGCTTTGCTAACGCACCGTGCCGTAGGCCGGGTTGCCCCACGGGTTCGGTCCGTGCATCGTCACGGGAGGCATGGGCGGGGGGCCATAGGGCATGGCGATGGGTGCGGGCGCGGGGACCGCTACGGGTGCCGGCACCATGCGCTCTTCGTACACTTCAGGCACCAGCTCCGTGCGGTTCTCATAGAAACCGCCGCCGATTTTGGCGCCGGTCTGCGGGTCGAACGATTCTGGAATCCAGACCTGCCTGGTCTCATAGTGGGACGGGGACACAAGCACCCTTTCCTTGTAATACTGCTGTACCGGCTGGGCGTACTGGTAATACTGGCTGTTCTGCGCAGCCTGCGCCGCGATGCCGACCAAGCCCACCACCGCATTGGCAATACCCACATCGCGGTACGCCTCAGGCATGTCGTAGCCATGATTGTCATAACCATATCCGTGGCCATAACCGCCGTTGCCGTACCCGTTGCCATAACCCTGTCCGATCAGGGACTGGAGTATCTCACCATGGCCAATGCTGCCATTGCGCAGTCCCTGCCCCAGCAAACCACCCAGATTTTGGGAATTGCCGTGGCCAGAACTGCCGTTTCTCAAGCCTTGGCCCAGCAAGCCGCCCAAGTTCTGGGACCCGCCATGGCCGCTGTTCCGAAATCCCTGGCCCAACAGATTCCCAAGGTTCTGGCCTCCGCTGTGCCCGCCAACGCGAATGGCGCGGGACAGGTTCGGCAGACCGCCTCCCTTGCCATGGTGGCTGGCGGCACCTGCAAGCGCCTTGCCAAGCCCCCCCAGCGGACCAATGCCGTGCGGCCGAGCATAGGCAGGCTGCGCCATGAAACTCAGCATGCCCGCCACCGCGAGGGCCAATCCAAATCTCCGTGTGTATGTGCGCATGACCCGTTTTCCTTTCTTCGTCCGTTCGCCGGGACCACCGGCAAAGCCGTACTGCAATGTTCCAAAGGGCGCAAATTGCTCCAAAATCCTGCCCCAATACGGGACTGGCGTCCCAACCGCTGCCTTGCGCCCAAATCTTCGATTCAAGTGGTCTGTTCCAATGTCATCTAACCAAACGATACCGCCCGTGAATTTATTCATAACATTTGAAAACGTTTTTTGAAACCGCTGTTTCGGTTCTCTGTTGACAGATTTCGCCCAAAGAATGACTCCGCAGAACCGCACATTGACCGCACCCCGATCAATCATTATTCGTGCAATTTAAGTATTACGTAGAATTCTCTCTTTTGTCCAGACAGGACCGGGAAATGAAGGAAGGTCCTCCGTGCGGATGGTGTTTTGACGATGAAGATGCGCTGCTTTTGGAGCCGAACGCGATATTTCCACTACAATCCCGTCAGCGGGCACGGGAAGAACGCTCCCGCACGCGATGGAGGCGGCCATGACGACCAAGAAACAGGTCTTGCGCGGAATGCTGGCAACGGTACTGTTCGCCGGGGGCGGTTTCACTGTTCAAGCGCAGGACGCGACGCCGCGGCAAAACGAGCCGGAACAAGGTTTCGACTGGCCGTCCAAGCCGCCGGCGGGATGCCCCTTCGAGTCCTCGACCATGCTGACGGGCATCCACTTCACCGGCCGGCACAGTGACTATCACTGCGGGGACACATGGTATCCGTCATGGGCATCCGATGGGAACCTTTATTCCCCCTGGACGGACGGCAACACGGACGGTGTGAACTCGAATTCGGGAAATGGCACGAACGCCGTGACAGGAAACGCGGTGCTGATTGGCGACGACCCGCTGCATTTGCAGGTGAAAAACACCGCCCCGCCGCAGGCGGCCGCCGCCGATCCCTATGCGGGCCGTTACCCCTGCGGCAGCCTGGTGTACAACGGCGTGTGGTACTACGGCACGTATTGCCTCGGCCCCTCGGGCAAAGTGACCCATGAGGGCATGGATTGGAACTGGCCCGTGCTGGGACCCATGCCGGGCTTCCGCATCTCCACCGATTACGGCAGGACTTGGAACCCCTCGCCGTGTTCGCCGGAGAAACCGCTCTTCCCGGAACCGGACCGGTATCTGGGCACGGTAAAGATGGGCGCGCCGCATTTCGTCGATTTCGGCAAGGACATGGAACACTCGCCCGACGGCAAGGCGTACCTCGCGGGGATGGGCGCGGAGAGAGACGACCCCAAGCCGCGCTACGCCAACCTGAGCTGGATCACCGGGGACCAGGTGTATCTGGCCCGGGTCACGCCCGGCATCGACACCATCAACGACCCCGCACAGTACGAGTTCTTTGCCGGGAATGACGCGGGCGGCGAACCTGTGTGGACCCATGACTTCGCCCGAATTAAACCGCTGCTGGACTGGAACAACAACATGGGCTGCGCGACGATCACCTATGACGCGCCGCTCAAGAAATACCTTATGTGCGTCACCGACGGCTGGCCGACCGTCGCCAAGATGAATTCGTACATTCTGGAGGCGGACCGGATCACCGGCCCGTGGCGGATGGTGGTCTACATGAAGGATTTTGGGGAGCAGGCCTACTTTCTCAATTTTCCGTCCAAGTTCATTTCACCGGACGGCAAGACGCTCTGGCTCTGCTACTCCGCAAACTTCAGCCCCGGATGGAACGGCGTGGAACTGAAGTTCAACCCGCCCGGCGGCCGCTACGGACTTTGCCTGCACGAGGCAAGGCTGCTGGCGCCTGAAAAGAACGAAACACAGTAACCACGGAAATCCTGGAGCAGCAGAGCAGCAACCAATGGAGTGCCAATTCGCTCTGTCTTTGGTCCCCCGTGGAGGGGGGTGCCACGAAGTGGCGGGGGGTGTATTCCCCCACCCATCCGAATCACCGTATCTTGTGACGACTTTGAAGCATAGTAGTACGGAAAGGCAAGATGCCCGAAATGCGCCAATGGGGTTCCCTCCTTTGTACTACTATCCGTCAATTTCTTGTTTTCTTGCACAGAAGTTGGTGGCGTGGCCCCGGGCCTTACCGCCCGGGATGGTTAGTGTCGCGCTTTCAGCGCTTTGCATTTAGTGATGGCGTTTGCATACCCGGCCCTCACGGGCCGGGCTGATAAATGCCGCGCTTTCAGCGCTCCAAACAGTGAGCAGAACCTGTCCGCCTGCCTCTTGCGACACTATGGCTGTGTCTTGTCCTGACCATAGGTTGACATGCACCAATGTGTGGCAGACATTCCTGTTTGCCGTCTTTGCCGTTCAGCCGTTCTACTGAATTCTGACTCCTGACTCCTTTGGTTGCGGCCACCGGCCGCGCCAGTATCTTTGCGCTCTATGTGGTTTATGAAAAGGGAACTTCGCCGCATAGAACACAAAGGGCGCACAGGGGAAGAATTCCTCTGAATGCTTCGGGTAACATTGGCTGGTTAAGGTCTTGTGCGGAATTCCTGGAGATATGCAGTAAGATAACGGACCGTGGTTGCACAGCAACGGGAACAACCGAAAAGAAGACAGGCAGCGAACTGGAGCGGATCATGACAAGAAGACACTGGACGTTTGGAATGATGGCCGCCGCGGCGGTGCTGGCGGGGAGTGCAATGGGCGGCACGGCGCAGGCCGGGGCGGCCGGGAACGGTTCCGACCTGACGCTGTGGTATGACACGCCGGCGGCTGAGTGGACGCAGGCGTTGCCGCTGGGCAACGGACGCCAGGGGGCGATGGTGTTCGGCGGGCCCGCCGAGGAACATCTGCAACTCAACGAGGGCACGCTGTGGACCGGCGGCCCCCATGACTACACCAACCCCGACGCGGCAAAGTTTCTGCCCGAGATGCGCAGGCTGATTCTGGAGGGCAGGGAGAACGAGGCGGAAAAGCTGGGCGGCGAGCACCTGATGAGCATTCCCGAACGGCTGCAATCATACCAACCCCTCGGCGACCTGCGGCTGGCCTTTCCCGGCCACGAGAAGGCGGAGGACTACCGCCGCGAACTGGACCTGTCGCGGGCGGTGGCCACGGTGCGCTACCGGGTCGGCGGGACACAGTACACGCGCGAAATATTCGCGTCCTATCCGGACAATGTGATCGTCGTGCGGCTCACGGCGGACCATCCCGCCAGTCTTTCCTTCGATGTGCTGCTCAGCAGCCCCCAGACCAACACGCAAACCCATCCCGACGGGGACACGGGCCTGTTCATGACGGGCCAGCTCGGGCCGCGGGCCAGCGACAAGAACGGCAACGCCGCCTGGGACAAGGAGGGGTTGCGCTTCGCCGCATCGCTGCGCGCCCTGGCCGACGGCGGCACGGTGTCGCCAAAGGACAGTCGGCTGGAAATCCGCGGCGCCAACACGGTGACACTGCTGCTCACCGGCGCCACGAGCCACAGAAATTACCATGACATTTCAGGCGACCCGGTCGAAAAGGCCCATGCGGGAATCATGGCCGCCCTCGCCAAACCCTACGACGCCCTGCTCCAGGCCCACCTGGCCGACTATGCGGCCCTGTTCAACCGGGTTGTGCTGGACCTGGGCAACCCGGAGGCGGCCAGCATCCCGACAGACCGGCGGCTCACTGCTTACAGCGGCGAAAAAGACCCGCAACTGGCGGCGCTCTATTTCCAGTTTGGCCGTTACCTGCTGATTTCCTGCTCACGCCCCGGCGGCCAGCCGGCCACGCTGCAGGGGCTGTGGAACGACCAGACCGAACCCTCGTGGGGCAGCAAGTACACCACCAACATCAATACCGAAATGAACTATTGGCCGTCGGAAACGGCCAACCTTTCCGAGTGCCACGAACCGCTTTTCAGCATGCTCGAAGACCTGCATGCCACAGGCGCGCGCACGGCACAGGTGAACTACAACTGCCGCGGCTGGGTGCTGCACCACAATACCGATCTGTGGCGCGCCGCCGCGCCGGTGGACGGTGCCTGGGGCATCTGGCCCATGGGCGCGGCCTGGCTGTCCCAGGACCTCTGGGAACACTACGCCTTCACGGGCGACATGGACTTTCTGCGCCGGCGCGGCTATCCGATCATGAAGGACGCGGCCCTGTTCATCCTCGACTTTCTCGTGCCCGCACCCAGGGACTCGCGTTTTGCGGGCAGACTCATCACCGTGCCGTCGCACTCGCCCGAAAACAAGTACCGCAAACCCAACCGCGATACGGCGGTGCAAACCTGTTCCGCCACGATGGACACGCTGATCATCACCGACCTCTTCACCAACTGCATTGAGGCGTCGGAAAAGCTGGGGATCGACGGGGACTTCCGCAATACCCTGCGCGAAACACTGTCCAAACTGGTGCCGCTGCAAATCACCGGGGACGGCCGCCTGCAGGAATGGATCGAAGACTACAAGGAACCCGAGCCGGGACACCGGCACATGTCCCACATGCTCGGCGTGTATCCCGGCCGCTCCATCACCCCGGAAAACACGCCCGATCTTGCCCGCGCCGCGCGCAATTCGCTGGACACCCGGCTGAAACACGGCGGCGGCGGCACCGGCTGGAGCCGGGCATGGCTCGTCGGCCTCTTTGCCCGCCTTGAAGACGGCGACGAGGCGTTCAAGAACCTGGGCGTGCTGTTTGACAAATGCACCCTGCCCAATATGTTCGACAACCATCCCCCGTTCCAGATCGACGGCAATTTCGGCGCAACGGCAGGCATCGCCGAGATGCTGCTGCAAAGCCACAACGGCGAGGTCCACCTGCTGCCCGCGCTGCCAAAGGCATGGCCGACGGGCAGCGTGCGCGGACTCCGCGCCCGCGGCGGCTTTGAGGTGGACATGGCGTGGCAGGACGGCAAACTGACCGGTGCGACGGTTCGCTCCAAGAACGGCGGAACCTGCAAGGCGCGCTATGGGGACAAGACGGCGGAGATGACCATTGAGGCCAAGGGAGAGCGCATGCTGGACGGGGCGTTGGAAGCCACGCACCCTCACGATTAGCGAGTAGGGTGGGTGAAGGCTTGCGAAGCAAGGCGTAACCCACCATTCCATCTCACACGTCACGCCCGAAGACGGTGGGTTGCGTTTTGCTTCGCAGAACTTCACCCGCCCTGCAAACCGTCCAAAGACAGCCGGCAGGGATGCCGGCGCTCCCAGTCATGGTGCGCTCCGCTTCGCTTCGGGCGCCCCGTGAAATCACCCCCTGCCCATCAGC
>CAZOMH010000010.1:0-21365 GCA_964580415.1 uncultured Nitrospirales bacterium | reverse complement strand
ACGTGTAATAGTTGACCGCCGGTTCGGCCATGATGCCGTTCTGTTCGCCTTCAAGCCAGTATTTCAAGAAGCGGGCCGAGTAGACATTGGAATCGAGCGCCAGGTAGTTGTCGCGCAGTTTCAGATCGCCGGGGTCCTGTTTGGGCCCGTGCAGCCACGGACCAATGACGAGTTTCTGGTTGCCTCTCGCGCCCTCGCCGCCCCGATGCTGGCGTGTTGTGAAGTTGTTTATGGTGCCCTGCTGAAAGATGTCAAACCATCCCCCAATATGCACGGCCGGGGCGGTGATATTGGGTGCCTGTTCTTCGGCGTTAAAACCCTGCCAAAATGCGTTGTCGGTGGTGTTGCTCCGCCAGATGTCGAGCATCCAAACGCTCTTTTGCGCGGTAATCCATTTTTCCGCGAGGGATTTCATAAAGACACCGCCCTGGTAGGCCGTCTGTCCATAGAGCTTCGAGGATGCAACCAGGATTGCCTGCGCGGCCAGGTCTTTGGTCGCCGGGGCCATCTGCACCTGGGTTACCCCAAGGGCCGACATACCCCAGCTTCCTATCCTGCCGTTGCACCAGGGCTGGCGCTTTATCCAGGCGACGGTATCCGCGCCGTCCCGGCATTCGCCCCAGCCGTCATCGCGGAAGACCATGTCTTTCCCTTCACTGGCAAAGCGGCCCCGGGTATCCTGGATGACCATTGCCATGCCCAGGCCCTTGAATACCGCCGACAGCGCTGCGCCCTGGCTTTTGTTGTAGACGGTCCGCACGAGCACCACGGGATAGGCCGTGCCGTCTTTCGAAGGGAGGAAGACGTCGGTGGCCAGTTTCGTGCCGTCCCTCATGGGCAGCATTACGCTCTCTGCGGCGGCCGGACGGACCGCAGGCCAGACGGCAAGGACACCGGCCACAAGCAGGATCATTGCTGCCAGGAGGGCTGCTGTCACGGCAAAACGCGACCGCCTCGTCATGCCTGTTCTCCCAATGCCGGCCGCAGACAGTACGCCTTCAAGCGCGGGCATTCAATGGCGGCGCCGCGTTTGAACACGCTCCGGCATGTCCGTGAATTGGCGGCAAGACGTGTTCGGCGGAGCCTCACTGCGTGCTGCCAAGAATGGCCAAAACATAGCTCCGGCCGTAGATGGCAAATCCGGAAAAGGCATCTGCCATAAGTTTGTCCAGTTTCGTCACTCCGTCGGGTCCGTGCTCGGCCCAAATCATGTCCACAATCCCGCTGCGTTCCGGAATGTCCCCCAATTCGACGGACGGGTTGGAGACATAGTAGCTGGGCATGTATTTCGCTATGGCGTTGTCCAATTTGGTGGTCAAATCATGGGAGGCTTCCGACAGGGGACCGCGGGGCACGCTGTCGGAATAGGCGGGAATTGTCCGGGACTTCAGCAGGGCGGCGAGCGACGGGTCCTGGAGATTGTTGTCCAGCAGCGCTTCGTTCAGGATGATTCCCTGGAAGGTTTCGAGCGCCACATGGCGGTTTGACGAGAGCTGGACGGCATTGGCCTGCGGGGCGGGAAATCCGATCATGTTGAGAATGTTAACCCACAGCATCTCCAGGGTCGTGTAGCCCGGAAGTGCCGCCGTATGGTAGGGCATGGACAGATCGCCGAGATAGTGAAGGCCCCATCCCATGAAGCGCCATCCCCAATAGTCCTGGCCGTGGCTGAACGCAAACTGCGAAAGCGATTTGAAAAGGTGAATCCGGTATTCAGGGTAGGACTCTTTCAGAAAGGGCGCGAAGAGATACACAATCCACGACTCGTGGTACAACCCCATATGGAAGGGCGCCTGTGAGCCGTAGTCCAAATTGGGATTGCCGAAAGGCTGCGCGCCAAACCCGTATTCCAGGCCAAACGCGGTGTTGTTGTCCGTGAAAAGGCCTATGTCCATGCCATAGTCCGGTTCGTTGCTGGCGGCGGCAACGATGTCAATGGGCGTGACGGGAGTTCCTTCCGTCACTTCCACAAAGTCAAACACGGTGAGATTGGAGGTGTCTTGAAGGATTGAAACATCGGAAGGGTCGAGCACTGCCTTTGCGGACTTGACGCCTGCCAGCGGGCTCAGGTAAAGCGGGGTCTCGATGTTGGGGTTGACGCGGATGGCCCTGAAGAACCGGTCGCAAATATCGTCCGGGATGCCTGTGGCCTGAAACGCAAGCGCGTCGGGACGCGCCTTGTAGGAGGGCATGTTGGTTCTGGCCCACGTTTCCTCGTCGTTGAGAAGGGTCACAAGTTCCGGTTCAACGGCAATCAGAAAGGCTTTGAGGGACACGGCGGTCGCCGGGGAAGCCCCTGTCACCTCCGCCATGGTGGACAGTACGGGCTTCGTGAGCATGGGATGATGCTCCCACGCCGGGGCGGACTGCGACGCAGCCATAAGCAGTCCCGGTACAATAAACAGGAAAGCAGAAATCCGGTTGCGCATGCCAAGAATCCTTTTCGGTTGCAGGATCGACAGAGACTTCGGCGGCAAGCAAGACGCCCCCCGCGGGACGTTCCACGCACTGCCTGTTGTCATCGTAGACGCTGCGTGCCGCAGAGTCAACCTTGGGCACGCGGTGAAGTCGCACGCGGCGGACAGGAAGAGGACGGTCAAAATACATTATCATGGGGCGCATGCGGCGGGCTTCTGGACCGTCGCATGAAGAACGCCTTTGTCCTGCACGAAGAAAGCGCCCTCTGCCGTATGCGAAGCTGGATATACCGAAACAACGCCGGAATACGCGCATGCGCAGTGTGCGTGTTCTTTTTTGCCTGCACGGTATACCTGGCGGCCTTTGCGTACAACAGCCTCGGGAGCGCGGGCAGGTACACGCCCGACAGCGTCAACTACATAAACACGGCAGAGGTGTTTCAAAAGACCGGTTCCGTCAGCACTTCATTCTGTGACTTGCGGGAGGCTGTCAAAAGGGACGCCCTGCCGCCTGTTCCCGTGACGGGATACACCCCGCTGTACCCCGTTCTGATCGCCGGTGCCGCATTGGTTATGAAACCCGCCGAGGCCGCCCTGGTGGTTACATTTGCGGGGTACGGCCTGCTGCTGGCGGCGGTATTCTGCCTGATGCGGAGACTCGCGGAACCGGGCACCGCGCTGTTGGCGACGGCCGCGCTGCTTCATTTCGCCCCGCTTGCGCTTGTTGCCGTGCATGCCTGGAGCGAGACCGTCGCGCTGTTTTGGCTCGCGGTCTTTCTGTTCATGATTTCTGAAGCGCGTGAAGACGGGCATAGACGGTTTATTCTTGCGGCGGCCATCGCAGGGGGCTTGGCGTTTCTTACACGGATGGCGATGCTGCCGGTGGTCCTCGTCGGGCTGGCCGCCCTGGCCAGGCGCGGCACCCCGGGGAGAACGGTTGGAAATCTTGCATTGTTCGCCGGCGCTTTCCTCCTGTTCGCCGTGCCGGTGTTTGTCCGCAGGCATGCGGCGGTCATGGTCACCACCGTTTCCGCGGACCCTCTCCGGGTATTGGGTGAAATAGGATCGGCCGTCTGGCGAAGCCTCATTCCGGGACATTGGTTCGCGCATGTGCTGTATGCACTGTTGTTTGTTCTGGCCGCGCTGTTTGCGCTGCGAACACGCGGGACGGCGGCAGCGCCGCACGTTCGCGGCAGCATATGGATACTGCCGCTATGGTCGCTTGTCTATCTCGGTTTTCTGGCCTGTTCAAGCATGCGCATGCCCCTCGATACCGTGGGCGAGAGGCTCGCGGTTCCGGCAACATTTGCCCTGCTTCTTTTCCTTGTTGCCCTATTTGCCGCCGCGGCGCGTCCATCCTTTTGGCTGTGCGCGACTTTCGCGCTGTTGCTCGCGGGAACGGCGGCCTTGTCCGAACTGCAGTCCGCGCGGTGGATTGCCCGTTCGAAACTCCCGTCCGTGTACGAGTTTTCGGCACAGCGCAGGCAGTGGGAAACACTGGCATGGTTGGAAAGAAATGTTGGGCCCAGGGACGTCGTCATTGCCGAGGATGGTATGGATTTGCCCTTGTTCCTGGGACCGATGAAGATTCTGTATTTCTTCAGCACGGACCGAACAACCGTTTCCCAAGACGACCTTGTCCGGTTTCTGGGGCGGCATCGGCACGAATATGAACATGCCTATCTTGTGCTCAAGATTCCGGAGGAAAGCGCCGGAAACGTCCCTGTACAGTCTGCGGCAGGGTGGATCGTGTCTTACACGAACACGCCCCCCATGGTTCGTTTGAAAGACGGTCTGGTATATACCCTGTAGCCCGTATCGCAGGCGTCCCGCTGGCCTCGTCTTGGGCGCCACCGCCAGTTTTGACGCATGGGCAAAAGAACAAGGCCGCCGAGACGGCGGCGATACGGAATAAGGCCGCCGGGACGCGGCGATACGGAATAAGGCCGCCGGGACGCGGCGATACGGAATGCAGTGTCTCCCTGGCCTCGACCCCGAACCGCCAGCGTCCCGCGGGCCTCTGAGCAAACCAGTGTGACCCTGAACGGCGGCACGGCGAAAACGCGGATCCATGACGCATGGGGCCGCATGGCCATGCGCACGCTGGGTCGGGTCGCAAAAGTGGGGAAATATACCGGGTAGTGCCGTTCGGACAAGCTCACATGGATTGAATTTGAGACATCCGCCGGGCTACCATGCGGCATGATTACTTCACAAAACACACTGCGTTACGGGTTTGTCTTTGGGTGTCTTGCCGGGTTGCTTTTGGCACTCCTGGGAGGTGTGGTTAAGGCGGAGCCGACGCCGGGCGCACTGGAGGCGGATGCGTCGGGCTGGGTGGACATTACTCCGCCGGCCGACCTGCAGGGGTGGTCGCGCGTGCCGGTCCCGCCCGGAGCACCGCTCGGCAAGGAGCAGTGGCATCTCGATGCGTCCGGCAAGATGCTGGTCTGCGAGGGCGACGGCGGTCATGACATGCTGCTGTGCGACCGCGAGTTCGGCGACGCGGTGTTTCACTGCGAGTTCCGCTATACCAAGGTCGAGGGAAAAACCGGTTACAACAGCGGCATTTATGCGCGCAATTCCAAGGACGGCGGCCTGTGGCACCAGGCGCAGGTGGGCGACGCCAACGGCGGCTATCTTTTTGGGGAAACGCCCGATGCCGGCGGGAACAAGAAGTTTTTCACCACCGCGAAGGAAGTGACCGACGGCCGGGTGAAGCCCGCGGGCGAATGGAACACGGTTGAAATCACCGCGCGCGGCAAGGTGCTGACGCTGTGGGTCAACGGCGCCGTGACATGTGAAATCAAAGACTGCGGGAACCCCAAAGGCCTGGTGGGACTGGAAGGCGAGGGGTACCTGATCGAGTTTCGCAATCTCAAAGTCAAGGAACTGCGGTAGCAGGCAGGATCATCGGGCGTTCCCGGTCAAGGGATGCGTTTGTACAGGAAAGTGACCGCCGAGGCCGGTTTCGGAACGGCCACGGGAAGACCGGTTTCCACAAGTTCCCGCCCTGTGATTTCGCGCGGCGCCGTTTCGTCCAGGTTCTTGACGCTGTATCGGGCATCGGGGTCCAGTTCGCACAGCGTGAACCGGGCCGTTTCGTAGGGGCTGCCCCCGCGGCGGAACACCTGAACGACGCCTTCGCGGAGGTCGGGCCGGTCAAACTGCCACGCCATCCACTGGTCTTCGGCAAGGGTGTAGGGCACCAGCGGGTAGAAGTCACCCAGAAAGTACGGCGCAATGCGGCGTTGTTCGTCCACAAGCCGCTTGAGACGCTTGAAATCAAAGTGTTCAATACCCTTGGCGTCCGGGCCATAACTCATTTCGGCGACCATGCTGCTGCGTGTCCAGTAGTCGTCCCTTTCGTAGATGACACCGGTGCCGTGGTAGGGGATCCAGAGCGACATGCCGTAGGTGAGGCATTGCTGTCCGCCCGGGCTGTTGTACCAGTCGCTCCGCAGCAGCGGCACCGCACGGCGCAGGGTTTCGAGGTCGTTGCGCCGTCCGCCGGACGCGCATGAATCGATCAACATGCCCGGATGGCGGCGAAGGAGTTCATCCCAGTAGGCGTAGTACCCCTCGATATGGCGTATTTCGGTGATGCCCTGCCGGTCCTCAGCGTCGTTCTTGCGCCAGTAGGGGAGCGGGTCCATGTTGAAGTCTTGGCGGTAATAGTCAATGCCCTGGTCCGTGAGCAGTTTGTCAATGTGGTCCGTCAGCCACGCACGGCATTCGGGATCGCCAAGCTTCAACAGGCCGCCTTTCGCGCCGCCATGCACCCATTCGGGATGTTTTTCGGCGATCCAGGTGTCCGGGTGCACCCGTTCGGGCTCAAACCACACCATGACCTTCTTGCCGTTTTCATGCATGAGGTCGCTCAACTCGCGCAGTCCTTTGGGAAAACGGACCGGGTCCACCTCCCAGGTGCCGGTCTTGGGCCAGCCAACCCCGTCACAGGGCTACCAGCCGGCGTCCTGCCACCAGCAGTCGAAATTGATGCCTTCGGCCATGTGCCTTTCGAGGAAGGCGCGCTCCTGCACGGCCTCGGTCATGAGGTTCGGGTAGAAGTTGCCCGTGCAGAGCGACGACTGCGGCGCCAGCGGCTGGCCGCCCGGCCGGGGAACGTTGTGCGCGAACATCCAGCGCCGCCACATATTCTGCGCGCGCAGCCACCCGCCTTTGTAGAATTGGAGCACGACCAGCGGTCCGCGCACCTCTTCGCCCGGGTGCAGTGTGAAATGGGTCAGTTCCTGTCCGGCCCGCAGTTGAAGGCCGTTGGCGTCGTCGCGCGCGAATTGCGCGGCCCACTGTCCCGCCCAACTCACCACACAGATTACGCCCTCGCCCGGCCATTCTATGTTGAAGTAGGGGAAAGCGGATTGCGTGGGCCGACCGCCCGTGTTGGCGATCCGTTTGTCCGCTCTCGGGGCGAGTGTTTCGGCGTGCGGTTCGTAACTGTCGGGCGTGCAGAGATCGCCCGTGTTGCTGTGCAGCGTGAATTCTCCCGCGTCGTTCCGCTCAAAGCGCGTGTCGAGCGCCTGAATGTTGGACAGGATGGGCGTGTCTTCTTTTCCCGTGTTCCGAAAGTGAAGCGTCCACTCCACCGTGGGGTAGTTCAGGTACTCGATTCCAACGCAGCGAACCTGCAGTCCTGTGGACGGGTCGGTGTACAGCAGCGTGTGTTCGCTGCGTGCCGCATCGAGCGGACGTGAAAAGCGTTCGAGTTTCCATTGGGGCAGAAACTCGGCCGAAGAACGTCCGCCATATAGAAAGGAGAAGAAAGGTTCGGGGGTATAATCTCCGGGCTGGATTCCGGACAGGGGCAGGTCGCCGAGCCAAAATGCGGAACCGTCTGCGAGGGTCACCCGGGCGTCCGCCCAGTCTGCCTGGTCGCACGAAATGCCGTCGCCGCCGTCGCTCACTTCCAGCGTGAACTCGGATGCCTTCTCCAGATTCACAGACACGGGCATTGCGGGCATGCCCTCCCGTTGCATTCCGGAGTTCCACTTCTCGGCATCCCCCGCGTGCACCGAGAACACGACACTCCCGCGTCCGCCCGCGGTGTTGTCGTTCGTGTCCACACCCGCCATGGCCTCAAAACGGACACCCGGCTGCGGCAGATGGACCACCACCTTGCTGGGCGCATGGCAGTACAGCCCGCGCGGATAGGGCGCGGTGCCAAGGTGCATCGGTTTTCCGCCGCGCGCGTTTTGCTGGACCGGCCCGTGGTTGGCCAGCACTTCCAGCCGTGCCTCCGGCACCGTTGTCCGCGCCACGCCGTCAAATTTGACCTCCACCCACCGTTGCATCTCCTCCATGTGGGATGGCGACACCTTCCACGTTGCGGTTCCCGTTGATGCCAGAGACAACAGGACGACGGCCAATAGTGTGACGCGTTTCATGCAGCGTGCCCTCGAAGTGTAAAGACGTTGCCGTTGGTCTTCGCGGCGGCATCTTCGAAGATATGCCTGCCTGGAAACCGGCGGCATTGGCCCCGCAGGGACCGAAGCAGCGCCCTGTCCGTGGCCCGGCCATTTTCGGAAGCGGCAATGTCCTTCAATTTATGTCAGCATCCGCCCGCGATGGTGATCTCTGAGTAGAATCCGCTCTTCGTAAAATAGTTGTAGTACAGCGAGCCCAGATTTCGGCCAAACACGACCAGGGTAAAATCCCCCAGTTTCAGTGCGACCGTATCCTGCACGTCCCCATAGGGGCAGGCGCTGGTGTCGCCCACAAAGTCGGACAGGCGGCCCTTGACGGGGGTCACGCTCAGCGACATGCCGTTGAACGTGGCAACGAAAGACTGGCCGGGGGTGACTATCAGTGGGGCGACCTTTTCCGCGCCGGACGACAATCCAGGAAGCAGGTACAGTTCGTCGAGCGTCTTGTACTGAATCATCCAGCCGTTTGCATTGGCCACGTAACTGTAAGTGACTTTGTCATTGTTGCCGTGATCGATGGCGGTCACTTTCCAGCATTGGAACCCGTTGACCACAAAGGCGTCCGTAACCTCGCTGCTGATCCAGTTGTTTCCGGCGGTTACCCACTTGTTTCCGACTGCAAAGGGATAGTAATCACACAGAAACACGGTCTTTTTCGCGACAATCAGATTGACTGCGGAACCCGGAGGCAACAGCGTTCCGGGCACAGGTTCCTGCCGGATAACGCCGCCGTCGGCCACTGTGTCACTGTACTCCAGTGTGACCGTGCCCGGGACCAGACCGGCACTCGTAATCGCCGTTTCGGCGTCCGCCTGCGTCTTTCCCGCCACGTCGGGCACCGCCACGGGCTGCGGCCCCTGCGAAACGACCAAATTGACCGCTGTGCCCGGAAGCATGACCGCCCCGGCGGCGGGGTCCTGGCTGATCACGCTGCCCGCCGGCACCGTTGCGCTGTATGCCTGGCCCACCGTACCCATGGAGAATCCGGCACCCGCGATTGTTGCCTGCGCATCCGACTGGGCTCGGCCAACAACATCCGGGACGGGCACCGATTGGGGACCCTGGGAAACGACCAGGTCCACCGCCGTTCCCGGAATCATCATGGCGCCGGCGGCCGGATTCTGTCCCATCACAATACCTGCCGGCACAGTGGGACTGGAACCTTGGACCACTGTTCCCACGGCAAACCCTGCGGCCACTATTGCCGCCCCGGCATCGGCCTGGGTTGCGCCCACAACGTTGGGTACGGCCAACGGCTGCGGTCCTTGGGACACAACCAGGTTTACCGCCGATGCGGGTGCGGCCAGCGTGCCGGCCGCCGGGTCCTGGCTGATCACGAGACCCGCCGCAACGGTCAAACTGTAAGACTGGGTTACCGCGCCCAAGGTAAAGGCGGCATCCGACAGGGCGGTTTGCGCTTCCGCCTGCGGTCTGCCCGTCACATCCGGAACGGCCGCCAGTTGCGGCCCGAGGGAAAGCAGCAGATTAATCGCCGTCGAGACGGAAACGATCTTTCCCGCCGCGGGGTCCTGGCTGATTACCGTGCCTGCGGGAACTGTCGCACTGTACGCCCACCGCATATTTCCCACAACAAGTCCCTGCAAAATGAGGGAAGCCTGCGCCTGGCCGAGCGTAACCCCCGCCAAGTTGGGAACGATTTTGGAACTTGTCTTGGAACAGCCGGTGATTTCAACGGACGATACCACGCGCGCCAGCGCCAGAATGCCCGTTAACGGATTCTGAACGGTTGTGCTGTCCGTGGAATCGGATGCGCCTGAATCGCTGATGTCCAGCAGATCACCCCTGTTTGTAACCGTCTGCGACTGCGTTGCAGTAGCAGAATTGGGGAGTGTAACAGAATCGGACAAAGTGCAGCCAACAAGCAGGGCGGAGACCAAAGCCACCGCGGACAGCAGGCAAAAACGCTGTGCAATCGGGCGCGAACTCATGTATTTCTCCTTGCGGCACCTGTCCAAAGGTTGGTTTGGGGCTGGCATTCCAGCCAGGAGGCACCGGGTATATTGTAACGCAACGACCGGGAAAAGTATATGTTGCGGGTGCCGTGGGTGCCCGCCGCCTGCGCCCAAAACCAGTGGAAGGCATTCCTGCGCCATCCCGACGACAGCGACCCCGCCATAAGCAACAATGCGGCGGAGAACACCCCGCACGGTATTGCCATCGGATCAAACAATTTTCCATTCGTCGGAAGTGACCGGGGCGGACGCACCGCGGGCACCCTGTACAGCCTCGCCAGTAGCGCCACGCACCGCGCGCCCGAGGTGCGGGCAAAGATTAGTAGCGCGGATACTTGACAGTCGTTGCCGCTGAACTTTCGGGATAGCGCTGTTCTTCGAAAAGGCCGTCGCCCCCTGCGCCACGGCCGGTTTCGTCACCCCCGGCACCATGGACTTTCATGAAACCGTGGACAAGGACCATGGAAGGCTAAAAATCCGCCGCTACTGGCTGTCCTCCGACATCGGCTGGTTTCAGGACAAGAAACTCTGGAAGAAACTGGCCAGCTTCGGAATGGTGGAGTCAGTGCGCATCGTCAGGGGCAAATGCTCCATCGAGCGCCGCTTCTTCCTCTGATCTGATAGCGAAAAACCGCCGTCTCAAAGCCCTCCTCGAATCGTTTACCATCAGGCAAGCCTCTTCGCTGCCGAGTCCGTTGCCGAAACGCAAGGACCAGGAGACACCTCGGCCACCAAGCCAACCCCCGCGGCCCCTTGCTCCCAGTCGATCCAGCACCCACATGGCGGAGGAGACGGCATCTCCAGTCGAGACTCCAGACAGGTTGTCAGCTCGAAAAGAGAAGATAAACCTGTTTCGCTCGCTTTTCCGCAGCCGCGACGATGTGTACGCGGTCCGATGGGAAAACAGGAAAGGCAGGTCCGGCTATCCGAGTGGCTTCAGGATTTACTGGAGCGCGGCGTAGCGGAGTCCCAAAAAGGGTTGGAAGAGTACTTGGGCATTGACCGGACGCGGGTCGGGCAGTTCCTCAGATTGAGGCGTCTGCCCGAGGCCACCCGGGCCAGGCTCCGAGGGCAGCCTGGCCTTAACGAGTTTCAACTGCGGCGGCTTGTGGGCGAGGGCACTATGCCTCTCAAGCAAACTTGTTAGGGCGGGTTCCCCAAAGACGCGCATCATCCCCTTTAGGGACTACCCGAGCAGATCCCTGCCCTTGGCTGTGACCCTGTATTTCTGCATCCGGCTGTTGGGTCTGTCGGGGATGGTCATCTCGATTAACCCGTTGCTAAGGGCCGGCAGCAAGTAACGGTCTCTGAAATTGGCTTGCGATTTCAGGTTCAAGGCATGCTGAATCATGCTTCGACTCATTTCAGTCTTCATGACGCGTAGGAGTTGTCTGACTTCACCTGCGACTTCACCTGCGACTTCACCTGCGACCTTACGCCTTCTCGGTCCTGCCTTGGGGCGGTCTTGTTGTGTTGCTCTTTGGGCAGTTGGCAAAGCGGCTGGCAGGAATGTTACGTATACGGACCCGGCTTGTTCGCGCCAAGCCGGCCTTGGATTGGCATTTTCTTTACACCAGTCGATGATATTGAGCGTGCCGCTGCCCCAGCGCTCAATGATGCCCGCCCGGTAGAATACGTTGGCTATGATGGGGTTCCATGGCTTGGATTCGTGAGGTCTCATGAGTTTCTTGGGCGTAATGCCGAAGTGCAGCGCGCCAGGATTGGTGATTTCGAGGTGGTCATCGCACATGGCGACAGCCACGGCGCCGCCCGGCACCGTGTAGTCGCGGTGGCAGAGGGCGTTCGCCAAAGCCTCCCGCGTGGCTCGTGGCGGATACAGCGGCTGGTCTTCTCGTACCATCTTGCCGGGGACAACCTGGCCGGCGATCGGCACGTGATCCATAAGAAAGGATTCAGCACGGCGCAGGAGCGAGAAAGCATGACCCCAGTACTGGCGGTTGTCGGCAAAATCGTCCAACCGGCTAATGCCCCGGAAGCGTCCCAAGCGAACGCCCAATTGGGGATAGAGGGGTTTGAGTCGGTCCGATTTTCCATAAAGAACCACGGCCGCATTCAGGAGTTTGTCGTCGTGGATTAATTCCAGCCCGCGTAATATGCTTTGGAGGTCGCGACGGTCAGTCGGTTCCAAACGGCCAAGCCTGATGGCATTGTCCAAAGTAAGGAGAATCTCTTGCCTGTCGAGGTCCTTGATCGAGACTCCGTTCGGGACGGGTTCGTTTTCCCAACGCCGTGTCGCATGAAGACGCTCCACCAAGCGCCGCTCATATTCATGACGGGGCATGACGATGGTTGTGGGCCCATGGCGCAAATAAGCGTGGCCGTCGTAGGTGTAGGGCCCGCCGCTCCCGGGTACGCTGAGCGCAACTACAGTGGAACCTTTGCCAACGTTCACCGTCTCGATATCGGGGAAAGCGGGTGGCTCAATTCTACGAAGCTCTGCGGCAATGTCTTCGAGCGTGGTTGCCGCCACGAGTTGACCGACAACTTGGCCTTTGTCGGTAACACCGAACAGAACAAACCCACCAAGTCCATTCAGCATTGCGCAGACAGTCTTGGCGGCCTCGGTGCGTTGCCCGGTAGTCTTCTTGAATTCAAGGTGGTCGGACTCGCCTTCCGCCACCAGTTCTCGTAATTCCCGCGTATTCATGGTGGTCCCGTTTTCACCTGACTATGATTGCTACAGGCTATGCAGTGAATCGACTTCATTATACTGTTGCCTCGCGACTTTGGCCAATCGGCATATACTTCGCAACCGCCACCGTCTTTGTTAGAATGGGGACGTTCTTCCGAATCAAAGGACGGAAATGAAGAAGACAGTGCAAACACAGGCCGGCGGAGATGATCTCCGCGAAGAAAACGAGCGTCTGAGGGCGGAAAACCGCCGTCTGAAAGCCCTCCTCGAATCGTTTGCCATCAGGCCAGCCTCTTCGCTGCCGAGTCCGTTGCCGGAACGCAAGGACCAGGAGACACCTCGGCCACCAAGCCAACCCCCGCGGCCCCTTGCTCCCAGTCGATCCAGCACCCACATGGCGGAGGAGACGGCATCTCCAGTCGAGACTCCAGACAGGTTGTCAGCTCGAAAAGAGAAGATAAACCTGTTTCGCTCGCTTTTCCGCGGCCGCGAAGATGTATATGCCGTCCGATGGGAAAACAGGAAAGGCAGGTCCGGCTACTCTCCCGCATGCGCCAGTGAATGGAACCGCCCCATTTGCCAGAAGCCTTGCTCACGGTGCCAAAACGCCAGATACATCCCCATCTCCGACGAGACAATCCGGGACCATATCCTTGGCAAGCACACAGTTGGCGCGTACCCGCTCCTGCAGGACGAGACGTGCTGGTTCCTGGCAGCGGACTTTGACAAGGACGGCTGGCAGGAGGACGCGCGCGCCTTTCTTCATTCATGCCACGACCTGGACGTGGTGGCCGCGCTGGAGCGGTCACGCTCGGGGCGGGGCGGACACGTATGGATATTCTTTGAGGAGGCGATACCGGCATCCATGGCCCGGAAACTGGGGAGCGCAGTATTGACGCGTGCCATGGAAGGCCGGCACGCAATCGGGCTGGACTCGTATGACCGGCTCTTCCCGAACCAGGACACAATGCCAAAGGGCGGTTTCGGCAATCTGATCGCGCTGCCGCTTCAGGGCGCTACCTGGAAACAGGGCAACAGTCTCTTCCTGGATGAATCGTTCTCACCATATCCAGATCAATGGCAGTTCTTGGCCGCACTTCCGAGAGTATCCCGATCCCAGGTTGACCAGACTGTTGCCGATGCATCACGCCGGGGCCAAGTGATCGGCATTCGCCTGAGCGCGACGGACGATACGGAAGACCAAGACCCTTGGACGCTGCCCCCAGCCAGGCGCCGCACCGAGAAGCCCCTGCAAGGGCCATTGCCGAAGACGATTAAGGCAGTGCACGGCAACCTCCTGTACGTCGAAAAGGAGGGGCTTTCACCTCAGCTACTGAACCGCATCGTTCGGCTCGCGGCATTCCAGAACCCCGAGTTCTACAGTGCGCAGATGATGCGTTTGTCCACGTTTGGCAAACCGCGCGTGATCGGGTGCGCCGAGGAATTCCCGAAGCACATCGCGCTGCCGAGAGGGTGTCTGAACGATTTGGAGTGTTTCCTCGCTTCCCACGGAATCAGTCTTGCTGTGCAGGATGAGCGATATGGGGGAATGGCGGTGGCATTCCGATTCCATGGCGTCTTGCAGGCCGAACAGGACACCGCCGTTCGCGAAATGTTACGCTCGGACAACGGGGTTCTGGTCGCGCCAACGGGCTTTGGCAAGACGGTGCTCGCGGCGTGGCTCATTGCAAAGCGCAAGACGAATACGCTAATCCTCGTGCATCGGACGTCTCTCCTCGACCAGTGGCGGGAACGCCTGGCGATGTTCCTTGGAATCTCCGTCGGCGAGATAGGCTCGTTCAGCGGAGAGAAAAGAAACTCGGCGGCCTCGTTGACGTGGCCCTGCTCCAAAGTCTTAGCCGCAAAGGCGAGGTTAACGACATCGTCGCCAACTACGGGCATGTCATCGTTGACGAATGCCACCACATACCCGCTTTCACTTTCGAGCAGGTGGTCAAACAGGCCAAGGCAAAGTATGTACTGGGCCTCACTGCCACCCCGATTCGCAAGGACGGGCACCATCCGATCATCATCATGCAATGCGGCCCGATACGTGTGCGGATCAGGCCACAGGACGTAAGTCAGCAACAGTTTCGACACGTTGTTGTTGCCCGCAAGACCCAGTTTTGTCTTGCCGCCGAACCAGGCGAACAGCCGATCCAAACGGTCTACGCCGCCCTCGCCAACGACATGCTCAGGAACCAGATGATTCTCAAGGATATCCGCGATGCACTCCAAGACGGACGGTCGCCGCTGGTTCTGACGGAAAGGAAGGAGCATCTGGAGTTCCTGGCCACAGAACTTCGCAAAGATGTATCGAACGTCATCGTGATGCACGGCGGCATGGGTAAGAAGCAGCGCGCCGCCGTGGATAAACAGATGAGGTCGGTCCCGCAAACGGAACGGAGGACGATTGTCGCTACCGGACGGTACGCGGGCGAGGGATTCGACGATGCCCGGCTAGACACATTGTTTCTCGCGATGCCCATTTCTTGGCGAGGAACACTCCAGCAGTATGTCGGGCGGCTCCACCGGACGCATGATGGTAAATGCGAAGTCCGCGTGTACGACTACGTGGACGCCAACGTTCCCGTATTGGCTCGCATGTTCGCGAAGAGGGTGAAAGGATATCGCACGATGGGCTACGCGGCGGAGGAGAATGAAGTGCGCCAACCCGCGACTGGGGATGTTCTTGACTTCGGCGAGTGAATGTTCCGCAAGTTAAGGGGATTTCATCTTTAACGAAACGCAGCTGAAGCAGACGCCCGGATTGACGGAGGGCGAATTGCGGCCGATGACGAAGTTGATGGCGCGTGATCAGCGGGCGGCGGGGTAAGTGCTGGGTGGTACGGTTCCAACGTGACATCGGGGCCAACTTTTCAACATGGCTCATGACGCCTGTGCCAAGGGTTACAGGGAACGGTTGGACCCCCGTTCTTCGGAGAAAAGCGCCTCGACCACGGACGGCTGCGTTCCTATGATTTGAAGCAGCCGCAGGGAGGCATCGCTCGGCGTGCGCAAACCCTGCTCCCAGCTTTGAACCGTCCTCATCGATACGTTGAGCGTGGCTGCAAAAATGGACTGTGACATATGCAGGTCCCGCCGCAATGCAGCGATTTTCCCGGGGTTTGCTTTCGGGGGCGGGGCCGGCACCCGAACCGTAACCAGCGTAAGTTCCCCGCGAAAGTGGGCGATGCCATCCTCCAGGCCGGACTTTATCTGTTCGAAGACACTCATGTCTTTGGCTTTCTTGTTCATCAAGGACCTTTCCTTTTTCGTTGGAGACTTTGAACGGCCTCCTGCTTCATCCTCGCCGCCAGAACACCCATGAAGCAGATGCCCCGATTGACAGAGGGAGAATTACGGCCGCTGACGCAGCCTGATCCCCACGTCTGTCCCTTCCCGTAATCTCCACCAGTTTCGCCCGTAGTTTGACTTTAGAGACCCATTCCAGTTAGACTTTACCAGTTACGCGGGCCGCAAGGGTCCGCGTTTCTGGCCTTATACCAACCCCTTTTTGTGGATGGGTAGCTCAGTTGGTAGAGCATCGGACTTTTAATCCGGTGGCCGCGGGTTCGAGCCCCGCCCCATCCACCAGTCTTTTCAAGGCTTTTCTGCGTTTCCCTCCCCGGCCGATCCCCGAAATCTCAGGCTCTCCGGGTCTCCTCCGGGACGCGCCCGCTTCCTGCGTGGGATGAGGCTTGCCGCCCGTTCGGGGATTTTGTGGACGCTGTTCACGCCCCCGCGCCGGACGGATGCAGAGCGGCGACTGCGCCCGTCTGTTCCCACTGCGCCCACCAATCCCACCGCGCCGGTGACGACAGGATGCGGCATGGCAGTGACGCTATCCCGCTTGCAGCGGAGGTTAGACTGCAAGTTGGCTTGGCGCTGATGGGTGCATTGTGAGTTCCGGCATCACATCACGGAGTTCTGTCCGAATCACCTGCCCTATGCCACAGGATATGCCCGCGTCGGATGGAAAAGTGACTTCTGCATCCAGTCGTTCGCCAAACGGACGGATACAGCGTAACGGTGCCATCGGTATTCTCTGACAGACGCCACGAGGGGTAGTCTTCAGTCAACAGGCTGAGAAAAACAGTTGCTCCACAGCCACAAGGGCATCGCAAACAAGCATACCAAGGTATGCCATCTTCCAGAACGGCATAGATGACCGAATTCTTCAACTTCAGCGGCAACGGCTCTTCGATGTAAGCGACCATGTAGGGCCGCTTCTTGAGGGGTATTCGCCGCCACAGCTGTTTGAAGAAGCAAGCGATATTCCTCATGCAGATGGGACCATCGACAGCATCGGCAGACCTAGCATGGGTTCAACATCGCCAACCCCGGCTTGTTTTGCCAAAACGGGACAGGGAAGACCTTCCGCTTCGGGAAAGAGGTCAAGACTCGCGAGGCTGAGTCGAATGCACCCCACCGCCTCGTTTTCGATTTGGCGATAGGGGCGAATTCTGGCAAGAAAGTCATTCACGGCAAGAGAGGCGACAGTCATATTGACGCTGATGACGGCCGGTCGCTGCTCGTTCGCGCCGATGATATACTTCTCTTTCACCTCTTGGGCGTAGCCCAGTGGGTCATCCTGACGCAATGCTTCTGCGGAGGCTTGGGCGGCATCAATGACGCCGCGGTTGAGCAAACTAGAGCCTCCTGGCTGCAGGTAGTGCACACTACCCGCCACCTCGCTTATGGCGAGCCCGTTTGCTCCGTCGTCGCGGGTGTCTAGCCGCACCCCTAAATCGAAGTACGGTATCGTGTAGTAGACCGCGATGGAGTTTAGAATGAGACGCCCCAGCATGGAGTCCATGCATCCAAAAATTACATCACAACCAGCGATGGCCTTCACCGCTTCCAAGCGACGCAGATTCAGGGGGAGCGCAACAACCTCCGTGCCCAGACCTTCCCGTCTGATAGCCTGGGCCACCACATCCACCTTGAAACGGGATTCTTCGGCATCATCTGCGGTGGCATGGATTATCCGATTCAGGTTTCGGTCCTCCACAGCGTCGTCGTCAACAAGCACGAGCTCCCCTACGCCGAGCCGGGCGAGTTGCTCAATAACGAGGCAACCGGTGCCACTACAGCCGACGACGCCGATCCTCAGCCTCCGCAGGAGTTCAGTAGTCCTTGAGCCGAACGCGAGCGTGTGGGAGGCGCAGATTTCAGACTGTAGCGAAACGCTGTCGCTGCTGTACCAGAAATGCAAGTCCGACCCCGCCACGGAAATGCAGGATAGAGGCCGGATGACTCCATCCCTGTCCAATACCCGGCCAAACATTCTTCCGTCGGGAAGCATCACGGCACTTCCATGTGGCACCGAAGACTCAGTCCAGTTCCGCATGTTGTCCAAAAAGACATCGTCCGCCCCGTCATCTGTCTTGGAGAAAGAGGAAATACCTGTCGGGTGGCTGTGAATCTTGAAGACGGACAACCCCTTCTCCTGTGCCTCTTCGAGCAATGGAGGAAGGGTGGCCGTCTCCCAAGAGACTCGAACGGGGCTGCTCTGTTTGTAGGCCTCATCAGGTAGGCGGTGGATTTTACGAATCGTCAGCCTCTCTCTTTCGGCTCCAAGTCTTCGGCCACAGAGGACGATAGCAACATGCTCATTTCCGTCTCCCGGGAAAAGAATCTCCCTGAGCGTCAGATGCTGTTGTCCGGACAGGCTCATAGTGATAGAAGGGGTGTTTTTCATTGTCTGAACTCCCTTGCCAACCAATCCTGAACGAGCAGCAAGTGCGACTCAATGCTGTCCTGCCCAGGTATCCAAGGATTGACGGCGGTTCGATGTCTTGACCAACGCTGCCACTTCTTTCCACAAATTTCCTGAAGTGACTCAGTGGCCTTGATCGGCCGACCATCCGCTCTTTGCAGCGCGGGATAAAAGTAGGCCATATCCAACGGAGTTATGGGGTATCCCGCCACGATCAGAATGGCGACCGAGGCGGTGTCGGTGTTGTATCCTTGCGGAAGGGAAAAGTCGTGCAACAGCAGCCACTGAGCGCCATCCTTGACCGTTTCCCATCGCAGGCCAAATTCGTGCAGGAACCGCTCATCATCCGCGGGAAGGAGAAAGTCACCCCGTGTATCCATGGCATCCATCCGTTTGGTCAAGAGGCAGGGTCTTGAACTTTTCGACACCTGGTGCCCGCAAGTCAACTACGTCATCCAGCTGCACCCGGCTGAAGGACTGACCTTGGACCTTGATGTATAGCCCGTACTTCTCCATGGGCGCGATACCCGCGATTTCCATGATTTCGCGACCTGTGGGCCGTTCCTTGTGGACGATGAAGAGGTCCCCGTTCACCCTGATTCGATAACCCCGCGCCCGCGGCGGTCTGTGACCCTCATGGCAATGCCCCTCGATGTCAACGATCTCGTCCAGAATCTGTTCTTCAACCGCCTGGATTTCCTGGTCGATCCGCTCTTCCAGGGCTTCCAGCCTGTCAACAACGTCCTCCTTCAACTCCTTGAGTTCATCTGCGTGATGTTTTGGTTCCTGTTCGTGACTCATGTCAGACTCCTTGTTCTTTTGCGTTCTCGTCGTGTATATTTAGACGAGAACGTCATAGGCTAGGCCAAAAACTAGCGCCCACAACACATGGACGCTTTCGTCATCTACAATTATACGGAAACGTAAAGGGTTTGTCAAGTCCATGGAAAACATTTTTTGCGAAAGGCTGCGAATCGTTCGCGAACTCAGAGGCCTGAGCCAAACTGAGCTGGCGGATAAGGCGAGGCTCCAACCGTCCGCCATATCCCATTTTGAGACGGGCAGAAGAGCGCCCTCCTTTGATAATCTGAAGAAGCTGGCGAATGCCCTGTCTATATCCGTTGATTATCTCCTCGGTCGCACGCCAGACATGGACGTGCCCGCAACGAGTTCGCAGGGGCTGTTTAGACACTACTCGCAGATGTCGGCAGAGGACCAATCAATGCTGGAGGACCTTGCGTCCCGAATGGCAAAGCGAAACGTTGAGAAACAAGAAAAGGGGTCATAGTGTGCGCACTGACTTACAAAGGATTGCCGCCGAGAAGGAGGCTGAGAGGGTTGTCAAGGAACATGGCTTCACAGCCCCGCCCGTCTGTCCCATAGAAATCGCCAAACGAAACGATATCACTGTGGAATCCAAATTGACCGCTGATCCCGGTGTCGCTGGCTTTTTGCTTCGCGTTGGCGATGCCTTTGGCATAATGTACTCGGCGAACGTAGAGAGTCCCGGATTCCGACGCTTCACTGTTGCACACGAACTTGGTCACTACTTCATGCCCGGCCATCCCGAAATAATCTTTCGCGAGAAAGACTGCCACGTTTCAAAATTCGGGTTTGAATCAAGTGAGCGCCACGAACGTGAAGCAGATTTCTTTGCCACCGCCCTGCTGATGCCGCAGGCATTATTCAAGTCCGCGATGAATCGGCATAGTCCGGGCATTGAGGCAATCAAGGCACTTTCCGAACTTTTCGAAACCTCTTTGACCGCGACAGCCATCCGCTATGCCCAACTGACGCCGGATCCGGTTGCTGTCCTGGTGAGCAAAGGCCGGAGCGTGGAATACTGCTTTCTTTCCGAAACCTTGCAGGATCTTCCACGATGCCGCTGGCCGCAAAAAGGCACTTTGCTTGGCCCATCCACTGCCACCGCGAGGTTCAACAGTAATCCCCAGTCGTTCGGCTCATGCGCCGAGACCTATGGGACTGGAACTCTGGACCAATGGCTATCAGGGGCACCCCATGTGAGCGTTCATGAGGACGTAATCGGCTTGGGAGCGTATGGAAAGACGCTCACGGTTATCTTCAGCGACGCCCCCATCGACACAGATGACTACCAAGATCGGATGGAAGACGAGGAATACGACGAGGATGATCGCTTGCCTTCTGAGAGGTGGGGGTCACGCTGACACAATAGAGCGGTGCGAGGGAGTTATTGTCGCTTGCCCGCAGGGCTCCACGAGCGGTTGGTGAAGGATAGCCCCCTGTCGTAGCGTCAGGGTCGCCTAAGTGAGGCGCGCTCGCGCACCGCGCCCACCGTCGCACACGCCGACGGACACCGGCGGTCCAGATGCGAACGGCGCACTACCGGATGAGGCCCCGCAGGGCGCGCGAGCCGGTTGCAACCACGTTCGGGCGACTTAGCGGACCATCCGATCTCCGCTTCACTCCGTACAGATGCAGACCCGCCGCCCTGTGCGGTGGAATCGGTTGAATCAGTGGAATCGTCCCGCCGAGCCCACCGCGCCAACCGAGCCCACATAGCAGCAAGGTAGTCCCAGTTTGTCGCCACATCCGGGCTCCCTGTTGGTTCCATCTCCCGACTACGGGGCACCATGACCAACGGGCAGGGTGTCGCGCCAGCGATATTGTCACTTTTCAGAGTTCCCAAACGGCGCGCGTCAGTGCCCTCGCCAACGTGAACCGCTGTTTCGGATATGAACGCCTACAGCCAGATGAGGCACAACAGGGCACACGGGCCGGTGGCGACCACGTCCAGGTAGCCACTCGGGACATCCGGTGAATCTAGACGCTCCGCTGGGCTGGACACGAGTTGTTCTGCCGCTCAATAACAAACGTGCCCCGACTTAGACAGTCCGCGCTTAGCGGTGACTGCCCGCGTTGCGTTCAATTTCGCGTATGGCTGTGAGTTGTCAAGGAGGGGCGTTATCGCTATCATGTACTCGTCGGGGAAACCCAGTGGTGCCGTATTGCGCTAACCGTTATCTTGCTCGAAACGCCGAAGAGGGGCCATTGTAGAAGCCTGCTCCCGTCCGAGTTTGCCGCTGGTCCCACCCCTTCTGAGTCTTCACGTAGGTTAGGAAGGGGTGCAGATCTGCTATTACCGCCAAAGTGTCAATAGTTATATAGTAATGGACT
>CAZOMH010000009.1:0-22713 GCA_964580415.1 uncultured Nitrospirales bacterium | reverse complement strand
CCACCGTGACGGGAATGGCATCGACCATGATGTTTGTGTTTGGAATGAAGATCATGCTTCCGGGCCCGGTCAGCAACCCGGTGCGCGGTTCCACGGAAACGATCAACGGACTGGAGGACGAATCCTGGTCTTCATCCGTGATTTTGAAGTCCAGACGCGACTCGGTTGGGCCGGTATTGCAGAGCCAGAACGTCATTTGAAGGTCCGTGCGGCCAAAGTCCAGCGAGGTCAACAGGCTGACCTCCGGACGGGTATTGTTGGCGTCAGGGACGTCCGAGGGCGCAATAACCGGCAGGGACAGTTCCTCAAGCGTGATGGGAATTGCGAGAAATCCGTCGCCGGAACGGACAATCAGTTCATAGTTGCCGCTGCCGGAAAGAACCTTGGTCACATCAGTGACCCGCACGGCAACTTCAACCACTTCGGCGGCCAACTGCCCGGCCTGGTTCGGTGTGGCGGAAATGGAAGGAGCGGTGCTCGGGTCGGTCAGATTATTGATTTCTATGGTCCAGTTTTGCGACGTTGCCCCTGTGTTTGTAATGGTCAGCGTGGATGACGGCTGCTCGGGTTGCGCCTCCCCTTCCGTCAAATTGTCGGCCGCATTGGGGTCGTAATACAGCGTCAGCGACTCAGGCACGACCTCCAGTCCGGGCAGGGCGGCGCCGAAAGTCACCTGGACGATTCCCTGGCCGCCGGGCGAATCCACCAGCAGCTGGAAATCGTCACGCGCGTCGGCCCACGCCACGGTCACGGAGGTGCTTTCGCCGGACTGGGTCGTCCCCGGATTGGGCGTAACAGTCATTCCGTCAGGCAGGGGTTGGGCCTGGTCGGCGGTGCCACCCTTGGCGATGTAGGAAACGGTCCAGTTCAACGGGCCATTGCCCGTGTTGACGACGTTGAATTTGGTGTTCAGTGTGCCGGGCCGCAGCGAAATGGCGGATGGCGCGACACTCAGCGTGGATTGCACGCTGATGGAAACGGGCACAACCTGCTCGAAGGAACCCGAGCTAAAACGGACACCGGTGTTCTTGTACTCCCCCGAACTCAGTGTGCTGCGGTCGGCCGTAAGAATAACCCGGTCTATCGCCCCGGCGGAAACGTCGCCCTGAAGTTTGTCCTCGGAAAGCCAGGAAACTTCCTGCGCGGTCCAGTCCGCATCCTCGTTTTCACGAACGACCTCTTCGATGACCCAGTGCAAATCCCGCGAATCGCTGTTTTGAACCACCAGGGCCACTTCGTCGCGGTCGGTGCCGAAGGTCGCCGCGGCGGGCGTGACGTCCAGTTTGGGCACCGGAGAACACCCCGCCAAAGCAAACAATGCCGGCAACAATATGAGTGCAGCCACTCGAGGTCTGACTAGCGTCATAGGAACCACCTCGTCCTTGATTCACCACCCGGCGCGTCCGCACCCAACAAGGCGCGTCGCGTATCCACTCAGGCCGTCACTTGGCTGTCGTGGTCGTCGTCGTGCTCGTGGCGTCCGGGGAGCCGATCATGATCGTAACACCATTGTTCAGCAGGACCTCGCGCGTCGGCGCGAAGTTCGGCAGTGCATTCCCGTCACTGTCAACCGTGGTGCCCGAGGGCAGCACCACCACATTGCCGGCGCCAAGGCCGCCCGCCTGTGAATTTGCCGCCAGGGGCTGCCAGTCCACAATCTGGTTCGCGTCGCCGTAAATGATCAATTCTTCAAGATGGATCATGCCGGCAAGCGGTTCGATATTCCCGATGCTGTTCTCGCCCAGATCCAGCCGCACCAGGTTTGTCAGTGTCGTCAGCGGGGTAATGGAGTGAATCTGATTGCCGCGCAGATTAAGCACCGTCATCGAAGTGCAATACTGCAACCCCTCCAATGACACAATGTTAAGGGAAGCGGCCTGCACCTCGCGCACCTTGGCCAAATCGGACTCATACAGGGGCCCGAAAGGCTGGCCCAGTGACGCGCGCACCGCCGACTCCAACGCATTGTCGGGAAAGTACACCGCGGTCACGTACTCACAACCGGAGAGGCAGAAGGACACACACAGCGCCACAGCCACCCACCGCACCCGTACCATCATGGCGAAGACGTTCATAAACGGTCCCTTTATTGGCTTCAAGCCACATCATCCCAATCGGGAAAAAGACTCCACGCCACCACACGGACATGCGCCAATAGGCGCATTCGCCCGACAATTACCGACTGTCCACAACTTCGTCCCGAGTCCTCATGACCCGGCACGAAGCCACCTCAACCGTCAACGCCGGCACATCCCGGCATCAAGTCGTCGTCGTGGTGCTTGTACTGGTGTTCGCGGTTGGAATCGCGCACTTGGAATCAATCCAAAGCCCGACAGGAGAGGAGCCCCCAAAGAAGCCCAGCAGCGCGTTGAAGAGTTCCGAAAAACGGCATATAAACTCTTGGAACTCATTCGCTGAAACCACACTCTGTCGGCACACAGGCTTTACATGTTTCACTACACGATCCTCCGCAGGGCATGCACGCCCCGTTTTGAAAACGAGCATTAACGGCATATTTGTAAATAGATTACTTCAAAGTAGCCCCAGTGTCAAGGGTTTATTCACCTTGGCGCCACATTTTATCATGGGTTGCGCACCAGGCGAATACCCGCCGTTTCAGGCATATGGGTTTGTCCTGGAATAAAAATGCCCCGGGCAGCAGAACGGCACTGGGCCTTGTTCGAGGTCCAATCCCCCCCCCGAAAGACCTGCACAGGGGTCGCGTCGGACTCGGTCGGCGCGATGCACCATTCGGCGGCATTCCCGTGCAAGTCGTTCAAGTTCCATGGATTAGGCTTCAGTGAGCCGACAGAATGCGGTCTTTTTTCACTATTTTCGGCAAACCATGCGTAATCAGGCAGTTCCGCCGCGCTGTCGCCGAAAGACCAGCGTGTCGTAGTCCCGGCACGACAGGCATATTCCCATTCGTTTTCGGTGGGCAGACGATAGGTCCCTCCACCGTTCTTGGTCAGTCTCTCCGCAAAGGCGTCCGCCTCGTCAAAGGATATCCCCGTAACCGGAAAATCCTCTTTATTGAACGAAACAGGGCTCTTTTCAGGCGCATGCCCCACCACTTTTGTGTATTCGGCCACGGTGATTTCGTTCCGACTGACCCAGAAGCCGCGCGAAATAATGACTTCGCGTTGTCTTTCGTCTTCTGTGCGCCCGGCTTCGGCAAGTGAACTGCCCGTCTTATAACGTCCTGCCGGCACCCACGCGAACAGGATTCCGTCGAAACGCCGCTCGGTTCCCGGAGCACGGTAGGTATCCGGCCGCCACCAGACTCCCCGGTCCGAACTGACCGTGCTGTTGAGCACGGGTGGAACCAATGCCGCCAGCAACAGCACCGCAACGCCCGCGACAATAACTCCCACGCGCTGCCCTTCGGTGACTTTCTGGTTCTCCCAAAGCAGGAACCTTGCCCCTGCGGCAAGAACAAATGCGAACACCGCCCATGAGGCCCACCGCGGCAGAAAAACGAGTATTCCAAACACCCGGTCCAAGAAGGCAAGGAAAGTGCCGGCCGCCCACAACGCGCGTTCCGCGCCAAAGAGAACGGACAGCAGGACATAGAGTGCCAGCGTCAGCAACGGCACCCCAACCAGCGCGAGCATGCGCACCCGCGGGGTCATACGGTTTTCGCCCTATGGTCAGTCCCAGTCGTCGTCACTGTTCCTCCGATACACCTCGACAACGTAATATGCGGTCCCTGCGGCCAACACCAGCAGAAGCATGGCTATCGGACCGTAGAATTCACGCCCGGCATAGCCGGACATCGCGGAACGGTCAGGCCACTCGATGAAGCCCGGGGAATGCCGGGGATCAATAAGTTGAAGAAAGATGCGAAGCGCGGCGGCACAGCCGGCGGCGACGGCGCCGGTCTTGGCGCAACGGAGCAGTATCGCCCATCCCGGCCGCACCACCTCAAACCATACGGGGATAACGAGGCGGCCACCGTTGCTGTTAACGACGATATGGCCCACCTGCCTGGAACCCGGGTCCAGCCCCCGCCCCGTCATGTATACCTTGAGGGTCTCCGGCCCGCCCTCAAAGGGGTGTTCCGCCATGGAAATGCCGACAGAAGCCGTGTCCAGCGAGACCGTCCCCGAAAGGTGGCCCCGGCCACCGTTAAATATGGTGAACGCGATACTCTTTCCCTCCTCGGTGGACACCACGCCGCCGTCGATTTCGGCCACATCGGCCAGGACGGCCGGTCCGCCCAGTTCCGGGTCAAGCAGATGGAGCACGGCCTCCATTTTGCGCGGCCAAGAGGCAACCGGGTCACTCACCACCTCGTCAAGGGCCCCGGGGTCCTTCAAGCGCCCGGTCAGGGTCAGCCATGTTCGCAACCAGCCGCGCGTGAGAAAGCGGGTGCCCTCTTCGAATGCCACCGGAGAACGCGCAATCGCCCCCGCCAGCTCCTTGGGCGACCTTGCCGTGGACAGCCCCAGACGGAAGGGCGTTTCAGGGTCGAAATGGCAGCGTATTGCAAACACCGCCTGATCGGGATCGCCCCGGGTGTAGGTGCGCGCGCACCATTCAAGAAAGCCGATATCCTCCAGCCGCGCGGGATAGGCCGCCCGCATCCACTCTATCAACCGTCCGCCGAACAGCCATGCGGCGACCCGCGCCGCCAGTTCGGGATGCCGTTCAAGCGCGCCGGGCAGGTCGCCGGGCGCCAGTATCCGTTCGGGTCCGAACACAAGGGGCCTTGACGGGTCAAGCGCGTGCAGCAGCGCGAACAGGGCCATCTCCGGGTCCTTGACGCGCTTGCGCATGGCCTCTATGCGCTTTGCCAGCATCCGCGCCTCGCCCGACTCATCACCCATGGCGGCGACCCACACCTCTATGCAGCCGCTCAGCAGCGCTTTTTCCATTTCGGCGCGGCAGGGAATCATGGTCCTGTCGAGATAGGTGGCCAAGTCCTCCAGATTCGTTATTTGCAGGTCGCCGACTTCCAGGGGCCGGGTGGGATCGAGCAGATAGCGCAGTTTGAAGACCCCGAGTTCGGTGTTCTCGGCAAACTCTTCTTCAAGATCGGCCACCCGTTTCCCGAGGGCGGTGTCAAAAAACATCAGCCACTGGGATATGAAACCGCGCAGGAGATCGCGGCCCGCGTCAAAATCCTTGAGCCGTCGCGCCATTTCACGGGGGGTGGTAATCTCCGGCAGGCTTCGGTAGGGCACCCGCCGTCCCACGGGCGCATCATCGCGATCCGGCAGTCCGTCATCGGTAAAGACGGGTTCGCCGCGCAGCCATGCGGCCAGTTGCTGGTGGCCCCAGCGCCGCTCCGGGTCAAGCCGCAGCAGGCCTTTTATCAGCACGGAAAAGCGCTGGGACAGCCCTGTGTTGCGCGGCACGTTGCCGCGAAAATGACAGCCCAGGATGGTGTTCTTGTCCATGCCCTCAAAGGGTGAACGGCCGGCAAGCAGATGCAGCAGCGTGATACCCAGCGCGTAGTAGTCCGTCTTGGGGCCGACCTCCTTGCCGTCAATGAGTTCCGGCGCCGCATAGTCGAGCGTGAAAAAGGCCGCCGTCCCCGTGCGCCGCACGCGGCCGGGCGCTTCAAGCATGGAGCTGACGCCGAAATCACCTATGACCAGGTCGGTGCAGGCTTCGTCCCGGAAAAAGAGATTGTTCGGCTTTATGTCCCGATGGACAATACCGGTATCGTGCAGGTAACGCAGGCCCCTCGCGATCTCGCGCAGATGGCCGCGCAGGTCCGCCTCGGTGAAGGGCATGTGCTCGGCAAGACTGCCGCCGGCGCAATAGTCCATCGCCTCATAGCAGCGGTCCGACCATACCCCGACAGCGCGCAGCCCCACCACGTCGGGATGGCGCATGGCAAGGAGGCTGCGCAGAATGTCCTCCTTGGGGGCGATCTTGTCGTAATACACCTTCAGCGCGACGGTTTCGCCGGCAATATCGTCGGTACACCGGTAGACTTCGGCCTCGCCGGTCGGACGGCCGATGGGCCCCGCATCAATGCGGTAGCGTCCGTCAATCCGTTCACCGGGCGCGAGTCTCGCCGGAGCCGCGCTGCCGGCCGCAACCGCCTGTTCCGCGTCAAAACGGGCCGTGGCCCGTCCGTCCCCGAAACGGGCCGTCGCACGGAGCGCGTCGCCGTTTTCAGAAAAGCGTTCCGTGGCGCGGGGTTCAGACTCTTCCTGGGGCCGCAGGTCATCCATGCGCCGCCGGGTCCTCCGGTTCTTCCGCATCAATGAGTATGATGGAAATATTGTCCTGCCCGCCGCGATGCACGGCCTCGGCCGCCAGGGCGGCGCAACGCTCCTCCACGGAGCCTTCGCCCGCCAGCAACCGTTCCATGTTCTCGAAATCAATCATGCCGTGCAAACCGTCCGAACACACCAGCAGGGAGTCGCCGGGCCGCAGCGACTGCGCCTCGGCGGTATGCAGTTCGAAGAACTCCACTCCGGTCGCGTTGGTCACATAATGGCGGGCCGAACTCGTTTCGGCTTCCTCCAGCGTCATGCGGCCGCTGCGCACCGCCAGCGCCACCAGCGTGTCATCCTCGGTCAGTTGGCGCATTGCACCGCGGCGAAAGCGGTATACCCGGCTGTCGCCGGCATGAAAAACGACGTACTCCCGGCCCATCAGCGCCACCCCCGCCAGTGTGCATCCCATCCCTGCGCACTCCTCCCGGTTTGTGCCGGCCTCGGTCACGGCCGCATTTGCGCGGACTGCGGCGGCGGCCACCGCGTTGACGAGCGCGCGCAGGTCTCCGTTCTTTTCATGTTCGTGAAATGCGGCATCCAGCGTTTCAAGCGCCAGCCGCGCGGCAATCTCTCCCGCGGCATGGCCGCCCATCCCGTCCGCGACAACGGCCAGCAGGCCGTCGCGCAACAGGGCGGCATCCTCCTCCGCAACGCGCAATCCGGTTTCACCCGAATTCTGAATGGACCGTCCAACGAGGATTACATCCTCATTCCCCTCGCGCACGGGTCCCGTTTCCGTTCTTCCGTGCAGAACAAGCTGCATCATGGCTAAAGTATCCTCGCCGTCAGCCGCACGCCCGCCAGGGCGATGCGGTCCCCGTTTCGCACAGCGGCCCGCTCGCCGGGGGCGACGGACCGTCCATTAATTGTTGTCGGGTTTGTGTATTCGGTCTGCGGCAGCGGACACAAATACCATATGTCGCCCTGGTACTCGAAGCGGCAGTGCCGGCGGTGTACGTACTGCACGCCGGGCATGCCTGACAACTGCACCTCGGCCGTGCCCGAAGCATGCGCCTGGCCCACGGTCCATCCGGGACGAACGGCGTGGCACTGGCCGCCACCCTCGCAGTCAAGATACAGCACGGGATCGGTCGCGGAGACGGAACCCTGGGAAAGCGTGGCAGAGGGGGGGGCCGGGGAGGGGGCCGGCGCGGCATTGGCTTCAACAACCGGGGGCGCTTTCGCGGACGGACATTCCGGCGCGGGCGCGGCCGGAACCATGCCGAGAAACTCCCCGTCCTGCGCGCAAACGTCTGCCTCTTCATCGTTCAAGTGTCCGCACCGCGGACAAATTTTCACATACCTCATGTTCGCTCCCGCCGGGGCTGCTCTGCCCCTCCCTTAATCATACTTGAAACGCTCGCTGTTTGGGGAATATCCAAACCCTGTTGGATCAACGGTGGACAGCAAGACAAATTGGAACCCCTCCGGCCAAAAATCAACGTGTTTTGGCGGGCGCCTTTTCCACCTTGAGCAGCACCACATCGTCCCCCCGCAAGGTCGAAACCAAGAGCTGCACCGTCGCGGCGCCGTCGGGTGCCCGCGTATCCAGCGTCGCCGGAACACGCAGGTGCGGCGTGCCCGTGGCGTGGGTGTCGGTCACGCACTTTCTTATCACACACCCGTTGCAGTGAACGGTTCGCCCGCAGCCCTCCGGCTCAAGGGCATGCTCGCACTCAAACACAAGACCGCCGCGGAGACCCTCCAGTTGCGCCGCCTTCCTGCCCAGCAACGCAAGCGCCGTGCGGTTCGCCGCTTTGAGCACCACGTCTCCGTCGGTCACGACGACGGGAACGTCCAATCCGTCAATATACTTTTGAAACGGCAGTCCCCACTGGGCAAACAACTGGTGCTCGCACCGGAAACACAGTTCATATCGGGGAAGGCCCGAAACCTTGCCTGCTTCGGCCGGGGCGGCATCCTTCAGCGCGCGCCCGCACAATGCACAGGTTCTTTGCGCCCCCCCTGCGCGGAACAAGCGTTCCCGCAGGTCTTTTAACCACTCTCCCATACTTGACGCCTCCTGTGTGTCAGCGCAAAGCGCCCCGAAAATCCCCGCCGGAAAAAACGGAGCCCGCCGTTTCCACGCATGCACAGCCAACCCAAACGCGGACATTATCCCGCCGGGAATTGATTGGATCAACCTTTGCCGGATATTCCAACCCCTGGTGCGAAGACTGTGTGTTCCCCGGACCGGATGCTGTCAGAGGCGGCCAAGTTTTCCAAAGCGCGATTCCACCTCGGCCTGGAACCGCCCGATGTGGGCGCGCAACAAATCAAGCGGCGACAATGCGTCATCTTCGACGAGCGGCGTCAAATCCATGCCGAAATTCGTGCCGGTGGTCTCATCGACCCCGTGCGAGGCGTGGTAGGTGGCGTGGGCGCGGCGGCGGCCGAGTGTGGCAAGGTCGTAGCGTTTGCCGCCGGCTATCTGGGAATCGAACACGCCGAGCAACGCGGCCTGGAGGTTCTCGTGGGCCGTGGTGTCAAAGGCGACCTTGTCCCCGTCGGTCATCCAGTCAAGATCGCGCCACACCTCGCATCCGTAGAGCTTTTTCGGGCGCAGGCCGGCGGGCAGGCGGCGGACGGCCTCGATGAGTTTGAGCGCAACGCCGACATGGGTGTCGTGCTTGTCGGCAAGGTTGTGCGTGTAGACCACTTCGGGACGGCACGCGCGAAGAACCGCCTCAAGATCATCCACCGGCGCGGCGTTATGCACATCCTTGATGGCCGCGCTGGGCTGGTCAAGCAGGAACTGCGCCGCATAATCGCCGACCATGGCGGCCTTCTTCTGCTCCCTGCGGCGCACCTGCACCATTTCGGCATCGGAGTATTTGGCATAGATACCGGAACGCGGGCTGCCCGCGCCGTTGGTCACAACGACGCCGGAGAACCAGCGGTCATCGCGCTGGAAACACTGAATCACGCCGGCATAGGCCATAATTTCAATGTCATCCTGATGTGCGGCCACGCACAAATGGGTTGTGCGCGCCAGTGCGGCGGTTTCTTCCACGCCGTCGGGGACATACAGCTCGGCAGACTCAAGCGACAGTTTCATTCGTCTTCTCCATTGCAAATGAATTGGTGGATGTTTTCAAAGCACAGGCAGACTGGCGGCGGCAATGGACTGGCCGACGCGCCGGCTCTTTTCGTCGGGAAGCTGGATGTTGACGGACGCGGCGATCTCGGGGGATTCGCGTGCGAGCACCCGCTTCGCACCGTTCAGGATCAGGTCTCCCCCGCTGCCTGAAGTGCAGCGGCCGAGGATGAGCACATGTTTTATGGCGTAGAAATCCGCGTAGTGGGCGATGGCGTAACCCATGTACACGCCCATGCTTTCCCAAATCCGGCGCGCGCCCTCATGTCCGGCTTCCAGCTTCTCCTGGACGAACTTGAGCTTTTCGGCGTCGGTGCAACCCTCAGGCAGTTCAATGCCGGCGACGGGCGCGAGACGAAACACGCACTGCTGGGAAAAGTATTTTGCGCCGACGCCCGCATCGCCCGACCACTCGTCGCGCGGGGCGGCGGGGCTGTAATCGACCGGGCAAAAGGCCAGTTCGTTGAGCCAGCCTGTGATGTTGCCGTCAAGGGTGACATAGCCGCCGGCCTCGCTGGAGCCGAGCGCCACGCCGAGCACTCCGTTGTCTTCAAGCGACATGGACCCGGCCAGTGCGGTGACCTCGCCGTCGTTCACGACGTCGAAGGGCACACCCATCTCTTTGCCGATGCGCAGGAACATGTCGCGCACCTCGTGGAAACGGTCGCGCGGGATACCGCGGAACAGGGAGGCGATCATGGCGCGGTTGTTCACATAAACACCGGCCGAACTTCCGCCGACGGCATCGACGCGGGGCATCTTGGACGCCGCCGACTGGAGTGAGGCCATAACCTCGCGGTAGTGGTAGGCGGGGTCGGACTGCTTGACCGGCTCCCAGACGACCTCCTCGCTGTAGACCGCCTCGCCATCGATCACGGCGGACACCTTGCGGTCGGAGGCACCCAAGTCAAAACCGATACGGCAGCCGTCCAGGTGGCGGCCCAACGGCCGGGTGGTTTCGTTTTCGGCGGGTACCGCATCCGGCGCGCAGGAAAGGATGGTGAAGGGCTTCTCGTAGACGCTTCCGCCCATGAAGTGATAGTCGAAATCGCGTGTCCCGCCGTCGCGGTAGCATTCCTGCAAATATGCCGCCACGGAGGCCGGACCGCCGACATGCACGGTACAGGCGCCCCGCTGCCAGAGCAGGAATTTCAGCAACCGCTCGACATGGGGAAGATTGGCCTCCGCTTTGGGATGACCTTCGGGAAACACGGCGGTTTCAAACCGTGACACTGAACCATCGCCGCGTTCCAATCCGAGAATGAGCGGCGTGCCGCCGTCTGCGGCGACCGCCGCGCGGAAGGTCCGGTTGGCGAGAGAGGCCGGCCGGAAACCGGGGTCAAGCGGGGGAACAATAACGGGAGGAACAAACATCCATGACGCACTCATGATTAGGGTATTTCCTTTCCTTCCACGTGCGGCCGCCCACGAAGGACCGGCCACGCAGTCTGCTGTATTAGAGCAGAATCATACCACAGCCCGGAGGCCGTTCGCAGGGTAACGCCGAACCGCCCCCCCTCCGGCGGATTCCGGAGGGCCGGCGGCATTTCCCGCGTGCGCGGTGGAATTTTGACAGGGCATGTCCGGCACGCTACAATCCATTCAATCTGGAAAATGGCGTTTTGGCGGCCCGGGGGCGGACCGCTGCGATGCAGGACGTCCTTGGGGGCGACAGCCATGTCGGGGCGGCCGTCACCAACCCGGCCCGAGTTGACAAACGGGCGGAAGGATATGCGGTCATGAACGGACTGACATTCGCCAATTTCGTCGCGGACGAAAACAATCAGGCCGCATATGATGTGTGCCGCAAAGTGGCCTCCCTCAAGGAGGATGTGGCCAAACCGGTGACGCTGGTGGGCGAAAAGGGCACCGGCAAAAGCCATCTGCTCTGGGCCATTGTCAATGATTACCGCCAGAAACAGGCCAAAGTCGGCGTGGCGCTTGTAAGCGCCAGCGACTTCCCGCAAAAAGTGCGCAATCTGGTGAACAATCCGGCCCCCATCCAAAAGAACCGGGCGGCCGCCCTGCTGGTGGACCAACTGGAACTGTTCAAGGAAGACTCCGCCGAACTTGAGGCGGTGGTGCGCACCTTCCTGGACAACGGACACCTGGTGGTAATGGCAAGCCGCATCCATCCAAGCGCGCTATCCGGATACAGCGGAAAATTCAAGTCGCTGCTGACCTCCGGGGCGATTGTGGGAATGAAAGCCACGGGCGCCACTGCGGCGGACGGGGGACTGTCCCAGTTTGCGCTTGAACGCATCGCCGGACTCAAGGTCACCATTGATGAGCTGGAAAGGGAGCGCGACCGCCTGAAGGAGCTGCTGGACAAGACCAACAAAGCCGCCAAAGAAAGCGACCCGGGCACGGACCCGGCCCGGCTGGAGGCGGAACGCGACCGTATCCGCGAGGCGCTGGAACGGAGCGAGGGTGATTTGCTTGAGACGCGCCAGGACCTTGCCGGCGCGCGCGAGGCCGCCGAAAAGACGGACGCCGAACTGGCGGCCGCTGTCAGTCTGGTCAGGGTGCTCGCGGAAAAACTGTCCGAAGTGGAAACGGCGCAGCGCACGCGCATCGACGCACTGGACGAGGCCCTTGCCGCGCTGGACAACGATCTGGAAGTGCTTTCCGGAAGCGGGCCCGCGGAAGGCGACCCCGCCCTGGCAGCCTACGATTCGCTGGCGGCGGAAAAGCGCGACGCGGAGGCGCTGCTGGACGAGGCCCGGCGCGAGACGGTCCAAAACATGGCCCGGGCCAGCGTGTGGGCCGGGGAAGTGCAGCACCTGCTGGATCAGGCCACCGAGCTGCTCGCCGAGGCCGACGAGGAACCGGCCGTGATCGAGGCGCGCAAGAGCGTGTCCCGGGCGCTCGTCCGCCTCGCCTGTGTTTCCGGCGGCTTGTCGGGCATTGAACCGGATGCCGTTGAGGGCGGCACGGGCCTGCTGCCAAAGCGCGGCATGCCCGGCGGCGAGGCGCTGACCGATGTGGTAAAACAGGCCTTTGGCGATCCGGTGGAAGACGATGAAGAAGACGACTTCACCTATGCCGAGCCCGCCCCGGAGGAGGACGAGTCGGACACCGACCTGAACCGTCTATGAGCGGATTCGACGAACGGGCCATCGACCTGTTCCACGCCCTCCATCCGCTGGACCGTGTGCCCCGCGCCGGGTACCTGCTGCGCGGCGTAACCGAGCCCGAGTCCGTTTCCGCCCACAGTCACGCCATGGCCCTGCTGGCGCTGCTGTTTCTGGATGAATACCCCGGCCGCTGGGACCGCGAAACGACGCTGGCCATGGCGCTGATACATGACTTGGCCGAGGCGCAGTTGATGGACATTCCCATGCCTGTTGCGGACGCCCATCTGCGCGGTGTGAAACAGGCCGCCGAACAGTCCATCTTCGAGGGGCTCTTCGCCGGATTCCCCGCCCGCTATGCGGAACTGCACGCCGCATTTGCGGCGGCGGCCACACCGGAAGCCAGACTGCTTCGGGGATTGGACAAGGCGCAGATGATGATCAAGGTCATGGCCTATGAAGCCGAAGGACGGGGGCGTCTGGCCGAGTTTTGGGGCAATCCCGCCAACTTCAGGGACTTCGGCGTGCGGGAAGTGTCCGATCTGTTTGACACCATATGCCGCCGCGCCAGCCGCATCCGTCCCGTCTGAACCGGAACTCTTTCGCTCCACAAAGTATTCATCCAGTGAAGGAGTGTGTCTTTCGTTATTGGAATGATTTGAATTCAGAAAGGGTTTTTCCGTGGACAACAACAAGCTGGTCATCGGCGTTATTGTGGCCGTTGCGGCTTTCCTGGGAGCTCCGTTTGTGATGCGCGCGTTGCGGCCGGCACCCGCGGCGTACGTTGCCACCGCAGCGGCGCCCGCCGGGCAAACAGCCCCCGCCCCCGCCGCCCAGAATCAGGCCTACAACCCGGCACAGCAGCCCGCCCAGGCGCAACAGCAGCAGCAGTGGGAACAGCCCCAGGCGGCAACGCAGGAACTGAATGCGCAAACCCTCGTGGGCACCATGTGGGAAGTGCGCGCGACACAGGGAACGGTCAAGTTCCAGTTCGGCGCGGGGGGCAGGGGAACAGCCACCCACTCCCTGGCCGGGGACATCCCCGCCACCTGGACCTGTTCGGGAAACCAGGTCAATGTGACCGCCTCGGCCTACGGGCAAACACTGACGTTGTCGGCAATTATTCAGGGACAGCAGTTGGTGGCGCAAAACTGTTCCATTCACCGGTTGCGGTGACCATCCGCACAGGAGCGCCGGCACACAATGAACAAACGTTTTGAGGGAAAAACAGTCTTTATCACGGGGGCATCGTCGGGGATAGGCGCATCCATGGCCATGCGCTTTGCCGCGGAGGGCGCGCGGGTGGCGTTGCTGGCGCGGCGCGCGGACAAGCTTGAACAGGTGAAGCGCGACATTGAGGCGCACGCGGGACAAGCCATCATTTTTCAGTGCGATGTCACCGACAAAGACGGGCTGAAAACTGCGGCGGAACAGACGGTGGAGACTTTCGGCGGCATTGACGTGGTGCTGGCCAACGCGGGCTTTGGCGTGTCCGGCCCCTTTGAGAACCTCGGCATAGAAGACTGGCGTCACCAGTTCGAAGTGAATGTCTTTGGCCTGATCAACACGATCTACGCGACGCTGCCCATGCTGAAAGAATCGAAGGGACGCCTCGGGCTGCTCGGCAGCGTGGCAGGCAAACTGGGCACGCCCATGACCTCGCCGTACAACGTGAGCAAGTTCGCCGTCAACGGGCTTGCCGAATGCATTTACCACGAGTTTGACGAGGTCGGAGTTTCGGTCACCTGCATCAACCCCGGGTTCGTCGAGAGCGAGATACGCAGCGTCAACAACGACGGTGCCTACACCGGAAACCCAGACCCGGTCTCCCGCAGATTCATCATGCCCGCCGACAAGGCCGCACGCCTGATTGTGAATGCCCTGTACAAGCGCGAACCGGAACTGGTGCTCACGCGCGTCGGAAAGATTACCCTGTTTATGAACCGCATGTTCCCCGGCCTGACGCGCCGGGTAATACGACGGGTTACACGGGGAAAACTGGCGGAATTTCAGAAGAAACGCCGCGCGGTGTGACGCCCAAGCGCGAGGGGGAGCATGGAAATTATGGGAAACACAGGAGGAATGGAAAGGCGGGACACAAGGATTTCAACAACCGCATCCTCCGCCAAGCGCTTGGGGGGCAATGAGGGCGATGACAAGGATGGACATCTGGAAGATTACCAATTGCACCGGCAGCATGAGAAAGATGAACGCCATGCCATAGCCTGCCAGGCTCCATTGAAAGACGACCATGAACGCTGTTTGCGCGCAAACCAACAAGAATGCCGGAAACAACGGCAACAACGGCGCAACATGAGATGGCAGCCGGACGGCAATCCAAAGGTAGTAGAAGCCCAGCAGCACCGAAACGAAACAGCACATTCCCGTGAGTATCAGGTGGGGCCGCTTCTTTTGGCAGACTGACACCCAGGGATTTACTTCTTTGACCGCATGGACAAGGGTTTCGGACAAAGCATCCATGCCGTCGAAACCGCCGACAAGCAGCCAGACCTTTACCCTCTCCGCCTTCAGGGCCACCATATGGACACGCCCGCGCAGGTCGCGCACAACGTTGATGTTGTAAATCTTGTCGAATGCAAAGGCCTCCGAATTGGCGCCGGACAGGCTGAACCCGCCGGGGAAGACATCCATCGACTGCCGCACGATCCACCAGTAGGAAAGTCCGGATAATGCGCCCACCCCGAAGTAGCCCAAAACCGTTTTCCACCCGGCCACGAACACAAAAGGCTGCTCCATGATCACGAACCTGGCATAGGAATCCCCGTTTAAAACCAGAATCCCCGCTACAAGAATGATCAAGGCAACGGCGCGCGCGCAAGAGCGGCTGCCATTGAAGCCCAACACGATGGGGATGTTTTCCATCCCTTCCATCGGTGCCACCACATCGCGTGGAACATGGTCCATGACGTGCCTCTCCCTCGCCAGTTCAAAAGAAATCCCGCGCCCGGACCAACCTGTCGGGCTGCCCCGGGCGCGGGAAAATGCTTTACGCCACGAGTGTGGCGGTCTTGATGAAGTCCATTTCCGGGAAGTTCTTCTTGAGGTACTCGGTGCCGTTCGCGGTGATCTGGCCCTGGTGGGGCTGCTCGCCGTACTTGGCGGTTATCGCGCCGACCACGTCCATGCCGGAAATGACCTTGCCGAAGGGGGAGAAACCCATGCCGTCAAGACGCGCGTTGTTGCCCAGGTTGATGAACAACTGGCTGGTGCGGCTGTTGGGTCCGGAAGTGGCGAAGCTGACGAAGGCTGGCTTGTTGCTCTCGACGACCGGGTCATCCTTAAGCGTTTTGGCGCGCCACTTGGCGGTGGCTTTCGGATCGGCCGCAAGGCCGAACTGCACCACAAACCCGGGCACGACGCGGAAGAATCCGGAGTTGTCAAAGAATCCCTCGCGCACGAGGTCATAAAAACGCTGCACGCCGACGGGCGCCCAGGCCTTGGTACACTCCATGACGAAAGTGCCGTTGGTGCAGTCAAACTGCACGCTGAATGTGTCGGGGGCTTCTGCGGGCCATTCCATGTCGCTCTTCTCCGTGGGGTTGGCCGCACCCATGGCGCGGCAAAAAGTGTCACCGGGACGTCATTTCACGAGCGTGGCTTTCTTGATGCCATCCATCTCGGGGAAGTTCTTCCTGATATACGCGGCGCCTTCCATGGTAATCATCCCCTGGTTGGGCTGTTCGCCGTACTTGGGCGTGATTTTGCGGACCACGTCCATGCCCGCAATAACCTTGCCGAAGGGGGCAAAGCCCATGTGGTCAAGGTTCGCGTTGTTGCCGAGGTTGACGAACAACTGGGTCGTGCGGGTGTTGGGGCCCTTGGTGGCAAAGCAGACGGTGTTTTCCTTGTTGCTCTCTTTGACCGGATCGTCCTTGATTTCCTTGCCCCATTTGGCGGTCATCTTCGGATCGGCGGCGAGCCCGAACTGAACCACGAAACCAGGCACGACGCGGAAGAAACTGGCGCCGTCATAAAAACCGTCGCGCACGAGTTCGTAAAAGCGCTGCACGCCGAGGGGCGCCCAATCCTTGGTGCATTCGATTACAAAAGTCCCGTTCGTGCATTCAAACTGCACACGGAACGTGGCGGGAGCCTCCGCGGGCCAGTCCCCGCCCGTTTTTTCCGCGGGGGTTGCCGGAGCCGGCGCCGCGGCGGGCGCCGCAGGCGGGGTTTGCGGTTTTGCGGCCTCGGCCGCGGGTGCCGCGGCGGGCTGGGCCTGGGCAAGCTGCGTGTCGGCCTCCTTGCTCTTGGCCACTTCCCGATCCGCCTTGTCCAATGCCTGCTTGGCCTTGTCCTGAAGCTTCAATTCGCTCGCCGTGAGCACGGCCGGACGGAAGTAAACGTTAAACGCGGTAACCCCGGCGAGGATAACCGCCACCAAAACCCATTTGACCAGCTTTGTTTTCATCGCAAATGTTCTCCGTTGATGGGCGTTGCGCCCGCTTCCTTGGTTTCAAACATGATCATACCGCATTTGGTGGCATGGTTGGCAATTGCGCAGTGGCCGCATGCCACCGGGATGATCCATTTTGAGTGCGTGCGGCCATGCCGCCGCACTCAATAGAAAACCAGCCTGCGGTCATTGCACTGGCTTCTCCATCAAATCGCATTCCGCAAGCGTCCGTGCCGCCGGGTCAAGAACGAAACTCTTTATCTCAAAGGGTGACAGCGGCACTTTGGCATCCACGCCAAGCGCGGGCACCCGCAGGCCCGCGGTGCGCGCGGTGCCGGTGGGCTCGAACAGGCGGATGATATAACCGCTTCCGTTTTCGGCGCGTTTGAAGGCAGACATGACAACCGCGTCGCCGTCGAGCCGCACCAGCGGGAATGCGGGTTTCTCCCCCGCGCCCGTCGGATAGAAGGACAGCACGAAAGGTTTCTCATTGTGCGCAAGCGCCGCGCGGTCAATGTCGCCCATCACCGCACCGGTGGCCCCTGCGCGGAACCAGAACCGGAACTGCCGCTCGCCCTGTTCCTGGCGGATGGTGTAGCGGCCCGGCGGTGTGACGGGACGGTCGCCGATGGGGTGGCCCGAGTAGGACGGAGAGCGCATGAGCGTCAGGCGCATCTCGCCGTCCACAAAGTCCGACCCGTACACGCCGTCATTCATGGCAGCCAGCGCGCGGTCCTCCGTTTCCGAAACAGCGGCCACCCATTTCTGCGCCACGGTCTCGTGCGCCACACCGGGCAGTTCGTCGCAGCCGAAGGCAACCTGGCCCATGTATTTGGCATCGGCGAGGGCCGCGGGCACGGCAAGCTTGAGCAGGCGGTCTTTCTCGTTCCAGTGGACGCGCACATGCACTTCGATTTCCGTGCCGCATTTGGGCAGTTTGTAGGTGAGCACAAGGAACGAATCGCCAAAGCCCATGAGCGCCTCGACCACCGTGCGCACCTCCCCGTCCTCGGTCACATGCACCGCATCGAGCGGCGTCGCGCCAAGCCCGGCCACCTCGCCCGCCTTTTCCGGCGTGAGCGGGGTGAACTTGCCGGCGATGTCGCGCCACTTGTTGTAGCGCATGCCCCATGGGTCGGCGTCGTCCATCATCACCAGCGGCAGAAACGCGCCGGGACGCACATAGTCGCGCCCGTCCACGGCAAGTTTGTCCACCAGGCCCGTGGCGGTGTTGATAATCACCTCCAGCGCGCCGTTGTTGAAATGGAGCAGGCCGTTTTCGGGCCGGACCGCCGGTGCGGGTTTGGCGGGCAGCACCCGCTCCAGCGTGCAGTCGAAGCGGTTCATGGCGCAGGGCGCCAGTTCGGCCTCGAAGACGATGCGTTTGCGCCAGTCAAGGTTGATGTTGCCCTGCTGCTGCTCGCACTGGCAGGGAACGGGCGCGCCGTCGCGGCGCACGATGGGCATGGTGTACTGCTCTTCCCAGTGGGCATCGGGCAGGTTGAACTCGACTTCGAACACGCCGCGAACGGCGTAGGGATGGGGATTCCACGCGAGCACGGGAATGGTGTTCTCCCCGGCCTTGGGCTGGCCCGAGGCGAGTTTGAAGAACATTCGCGCACGCTCACGCGAGGCGGTTTCGAGACCGTGGTCGAACAGGCGCAGTCCGGCGTCCTCTACCGGCTGGATGGAGGAACCCGGCAGAATGTCGTGAAACTCGCCCATGAGCAGATCATAGAAAGCGCTGTCCAGATTGGGATAGGCCGCCAACCCGGCCAGCCCGGCCGCGCTCGCCGTTTTTTCAAGCATATACAGCTCGTTTTCGAGCAGCCGGTGTTTTTGCTTGATACGCACCTGCGAGGTGTAGCAGCCCACGCCCCAGGGGTTGATCGGTGCGGCGTGCTTTTCGAGCACCTTGCCGCTTTCCCGCAGATCGCGGAAATACTGCTCGGGCGAGGCATGGACGATTTCAACGTCTTTCGTTTCGGCGATAAGCGCGGTCACATCGGCAAGGTCCTTGTGCGAGGGACCGCCGCCATGGTTGCCCACGCCCCAGAGCACCAGTCCTATTTCGCGGTCCTTCTGGTCGCGCAGGAAGGTCTCCATCTTCTCGCGGGCCTTGCCCAACTGCGAGTTGTACCAGGCGAGGAAACGGTGGCCCTGCACCTCCGAACCGTCGTAGCCGACCCAGATGAAATCCGCGTCGGGCAGGGGACAGTCCTCTTGTGCGGGGCGGCCGAAGAGGTACGAATCGTAACCCGATTTTTTCAATACCTGAACAAGGCCGCGGGTATGGCCGAAGGGGTCGAAGTTGATGGCCGTGGTCGGGGTCACGCCGAATTTCTCGCCGAAATAGCGGCGACCGGCGAGTATCTGGCGCACAAAAGACTCGCCGGAGATCATGTTGCAGTCCGGCTGGAGGAACCAACCGCCCATGATGTGCCAGCGTCCGGCCTTCACCAGCTTCTGGATGCGAGCAAACAGTTCGGGCTCATAGGTCTCCACCCACTGGTAGAGGATCACCTCGTTGTGGTTGAAGACGAAGGTGTCATACTTCTCGCACAGATCGGCGGCGGTGCGGAAGGTCGAGAGCGTCTCAGCCGCCCCCTCCTCCCACTCCCACATCCAAACGGGGTCAAGGTGCGCGTTGCAGAGCAGGTGCAGGCGTTTCATGGGTGACGTCCTTCTGGGTGGCTGTTTACGGATGGAACGGGGGAGATTCTAAGGATTTGCCGGAGGCGATGCCAGATCGGCGTGCTGACCGGAATGGGACATATGGGAATCATGGGAAGAATGGGAGTTATGGGAAAGGAATGTGGAATAGACAGGGGCATCTTTTCAGGGTTTCGACAATGATCGCGCCTCTCCCATAACTCCCATGATTCCCATACTTGTCATGGAGCCCTTCTCTCGGCGCTGGGGGCGTCCCCCCGCAGGACCTGTCCCGCCTGATGCACGCGCCCGTGCAGCGGTCTGCCCGATGCAAGGGCCTGTTCCACCGCGACGGGGGCGAGGCCGATCAGGTTTATACCCCTGTCGATGGTCGCGCGGAAGATGGTTTCCATGTCGTTCAACTCGGGCTGGCTGATGTTGACGGCGCTGACGCCGTCCATGGCCGTGAGCAAATCAACGAAATGGTCGCCGTGGCCGCAGAAATGCACGGCACCGCCGCCAAATTCGCGGAGCAGGCGCTGGTCGTGGGGCACGACAAACTCGCGTACCATGCCGGGCGAAAGATTCATGCAGGAATCTTCGCGCAAGAATATGGCCCCTTTGACAAGCATGCCCCAGTGGGGGTTGCAACCCGGATGGAACGGGCACACGCCCTGCCATGCCTGAAGGAACTCGTAATAGGTCTGGGTCACCAACTCGAGCAGCGCCCTGACCCGGTCGGGTTTTTCGATGAGTGCGCAGAACAGCGTGCTGCCCCACAGGAGTTCGCACAGGTCCATGGGACCCTGCGCGTCAGGATGGTAAATCTGCACAAACTGTCCAATCTTGGGCCAGTCCGCGCCAATTTCGCGAAAATGCGCGCCCATGCCGAGCGCACAACCGCCCAGCGCGCCAAGCACATCGGGCACGCCGTGGTCGAGCAGCCGCAGCACACCATCCTCGCCCAGGGGCCAGTTGGCGGGTAATGTGTCGGCCTCCCGGGGCATGACGAACAGTTTTGCGCCAAACAGCGACGGAATAATGGGTGTTCCGTAGTTGGCGCGCACCTGGAGCAGGTTGCCTCCGCCGGAGGCGAGCAGGTCGGAACAGAGCCGGTACTGGTGCAGCGCCATCAGGTCGAAGTCTTCCAGGGCGTCATTGATGCCCACCTTCGGCCATTCGGTCCGCGGCGGGCGGACCTTGGCGCGCCGCGGGGCAAAGACCCCCTCCCCATGGCTGCCTTCGGCGAAATCGGTCCACTCACGATGGAGCCGCGTCTCCTCATCGGAATCAATGCGCTCCTCAAGATCGTTCAGGCAGCGCAACAGGGTGCTGTTCACAACGGTACTCCAATTCAGCGTTTCGACCGGAGTGGATACTCTGCTACGCGGGCACGGCACACTTCAAGATCGCCGGCCCCCGAAACTTGCCCCGCCCGCCGGTGGTCTATGATTCGTGTTGATCCAACCTGGACAGCCCCATGGCGGCAGAGGACGGAACCATGACTCAAACGCGCTTTTGGACATTCTGTGCGGCGGCGGCCTTCGTTTTCACGGCGGGCCTTGGCTTTTACGCGATCCGGGCGCTGAACCCGCCGCATGCCCTTCCCAAGGAGGCACCGGCGGACCAGTTCTCGGCGCACCGCGCAATTGAGCACGCCTATAAGTGCTCCATGGAATCGCACCCGGCCGGTTCGAGGAACAACGACCGTGTCGCGCGGTACTTCCTGGACAAATTGAAAGAGATGGGCGTCGAGGCGGAGTTTATGTCCAAGCCGGCAGTGCATGGCAGCACCGTACAGCTGCAACAGGCCGTCATCGGAAGGATTCCCGGGACGGACAACACGGGGGCCGTCGCGTTCAGCGCGCACTACGACTCCGTTCCCTACGGCCCGGGTGCCACCGACGACATCGCGGGCTGCATCACCATGCTGGAGACCGCCCGCGCCTTCATGAACCAGCCGCGCATGCGCAACGACCTGCTGTTCATCTTCGCCGATGCGGAGGAAGTTGGGGGGTACGGCGCCAGGGGATTCTGCAGCCACCCGCTGGCGGAGAAAATCGGCGTCATCACAGAACTGGACGTGCGCGGCGTGGCGGGGCCGGCGCTTATATACGAAATGTCCTCCGGCAACGGCGCGCTGGTCAATGAACTGCGCGGCGCCACGGCCGAGGGCGCGCTTCCGGTCACGAGTTCGCTTATGCACGCGGTGTACAAGGCGTCCCCCTTCGCCAGCGACTTCAACAAGTACCGCGATGCGGGCATGAAGGGATACAACGTCGCCTATATCGATCATTTTGCCTGGTACCACACGGCCAATGACAGCCCCGCACACATCAGCCCGGACAGCATCCAGCATTTTGGCGCGCACACCATGGCCATTTCGAAACACTTTGGCAACGCCGACTTCAGGCAGACTCCGCTGGCATCAAGGGATGACATCTATTTCAACACGCTGGGCTTCCACCTGGTGCAATACCCGATGTCCCACGCCATGCCGCTTGCCGTGCTTTCGGTTGCGGTGCTGCTCGCGGTTATTGCGGCGGCTTTTGCAAAGAAACGGATCAGGGTGGGCGGTTTCATCCTGTCGCTGCTCCTGTTCCCCGTGACCGCCGCGCTTGCCGCCGGAATTGCGCTCGCCATGTTCTGCGCCGTGTTCGGCTACGAAAACGTGGTCCATCTCTACACGGTGAAGATCACCTACATTCCCGAACCGCGCGCGTTCTATGAGGGCAACCTCTACTGTTATTCCTTCGGCCTCATGGCGCTTGCCGTGGCCGGGTTGATTTACGGCGCGGCCAGCCGCCGGCTGCGCCCCGTGGAACTGCACGCCGCCGCGCTGGCATGGCTGTGTCCCGTGCTCGCGGGGCTGGTGCTGTATTTGCCGGGCGGCAGCTACCTGTTCCAGTGGCCCGTTCTGTTTGGCGCGCTGAGCCTTGCGTTGATCTCCCTGGCAGACCGTGAAAAGGGTCCCGGGCCGCTGCTCCTGTTTGTCTCGGTGCTCTTTGCCATTCCGGCACTGTGCCTGCTGCCGCCCGGATGGCAGGCGCTGATGTGGATGATCAACATCCTGGGCGCGCCCGTGCTGGCCGTGCTGGCCGTGATTATGCTGCTCAACCTCATGCCGGCACTGGTGCTGGTTGGACGGGTGCGGCACTCATGGATGATCTGGATTGCCGCGGCCCTTGTCGCCGGGGCGTTGCTCGGATGGGGCATCATGGTCAACAAGCCCGGCAAGGA
>CAZOMH010000008.1:0-22979 GCA_964580415.1 uncultured Nitrospirales bacterium | reverse complement strand
ATATGCGAGAATAATACGCAAAAGTGACGGTAGACCATGGCGGTGGCAAAAATGCCAACGATGGGCTTATCCGGCAATAGTGCCGGATATATCCCTCTTTTATCAGACCGGAAGCGATATCCGGCAACTTGCCGGAACTTTGCCCCGTGGCGGGCATGCCGTGGCGCGTGTTATCATCATCCCGGTGCATCCGCCGCATATTTGCAGTTGGACCGCTGGAATACAAGATGAAACGGGATTGAATGCCATGCGTGACAGGCGCGACGAAGCTCAATTCATTGCCATGCACGTGCATCCCCGCTTCCGGCACACTTTCCTGTTTCGCGCCGCGCTGGCCCTGTCGCTGACGCTTTGGAGCGTTGTTTTGTGTGCAACGGCCATGGCGCAGAACGCGGGGGAAGACGGTTGCCCATTGTCCATTTCATCAGCCTCGGACGCCCCCAAAGAGGTTGTGCTGTCCCCGCCGCCGGGCGAATACCGAATGCCCTGCGGGGACATTGCGCTTGTCCGGGCCGACTGCTCTTCAGCACCGGCGAGTTTGCCGGAATGGAGCGGGGACGCTGCGGGGGCTGCGCGCACTGTCGCCGTGTCCACGAACGGACCCACACGATTGCAGGCATCCTTTCCCGGCGTGTCCGCCTCCGGCGATGCCGATTCTTTTGCAGCCCCTGACAAGGGGGCCCTGCACGCCTTTCTTGGGTCGGGCGGGCTGTACGGCTGGTTCTCGGTCAACCGGCACAAAGCGCATACCGGCGCGGGGATCACCCAGCTTGCAAGCGTTGACGAGCCGTTCTGTCCCGTATTCCTTCGCCCCAACCTGAATTTCGAGCACATCATGAACGGCTGCCGGGACGACCAATGGCGCGCGCAGGACACGCCGCGGACCGATCCGATGCAGGTCCTCGTGTTGTCGCCTTCCCGAGTGGAAGTGCGCTGGCCCGCGCAAAGCGCGACATGGAAACTGGACTGCGTGATGCGGTACTCCTTCACGGGCCGCAATGCGATCAACATGGAGTTTGAAATGACGCCGCGGTCGAACGAGGCGCCCCGCGGATTCCTGCTGTTCATGTGGGCCTCCTACATGCAAATGGTCCGCGGCCGCACCCTGCATTTTCCCGGTGTGCGCGATGGTGTTGCCGGATGGGTCTTCTTCGGAAAGGAAGGCGAGAGCGGCACCGTGGCCGGTCAGGGTCAGTTGCCGCTGCAATGGGACAACGATGCGGGCGCGATGAACCTGAACACGGCGGAGGGCGTGTGTTTTACCGAACCCGTGTACTACGGGCTCCTGGACGGCGACCAGAACATGGACACCTCCGACGACGCGATGGCGTTTATCATGATGTTTGACCAGCCCGAATCCACCCGGTTCGCGGTATGGAACTGGGGCGAAGGACCCCGGGGCAGCGCGTGGGACTGGCAGTTCGTGGTGCGCAGCCCCGAAGTGGGGCGCACCTACCGCCACCATGCGCGCCTGGTATTCAAGCGTTTCGCAGGCGGGGACGATGTGCTCGCCGAATACCGCCACTGGTCAGAGGGCGGGGGGGGGGCCGTGCAGGAGGCCCCTTTGCCGTTGGAGGCATTTCCCGTCATACTCCCGCCCGGACAGGACCGGCAGGACCCCATCCAACTGGGTGATGCATTGCGTGCCGATGACCCGTCCCGGGCGTTGCGGCTATACCGGGAAGGTCTGCGCAGGGAGGCGTCCCGGCCGCTGGCTGTGAACCGTATTAACGACGTGTATATGACTCGGGGAGACCCTGCCGGACGAATCGCCTTTTGGACATCGGTTACAAAGGAGCAGCCGACGGACAGTTGCGCCTGGTTTGAACTGGGGCTTGCGCTGGAGGCCAACGGCGGCATCGACCAGGCCGTTGCCGCCCACAGGGAGGCGTTGCGTCTTGACCCCAAGCTCCAGCGGGCGAAACTGCGGCTGGGTGGTTTGACCGCGGGAGCCGGTGATGTGGGCGGTGGGCTCCAACTGGTTGATGAGGCGGCCGGGACCGCTCCGGACCTGGTCATGGCCGCGGCGGAAGTGTGCACCGGTGCCGCCGCCGCGCGGCGGAGTGCCGGCGATGCGGCGGGGGCCGTGCTCCTTCTCAGGCGTGCCCGCACGCTCTCACCCACCGACCTGCGCTGGCGCGTGGCGCTGGGCGGGGCGCTCGAGGCCGCCGGGGACGACGAGGGTGCGCTGGGCGAATACCGCGGCGTGCTTGCCGCAGCGCCCGAGTCTCCCCATTCGAGCAACAGAATTGATACAATCTATCAGCGCCGCAATGATGCCGCCGCCCGCGCGGCGGAATGGAACAGCCTGGTTGCGGTCTGCCCGCAGGCGGCCACGCCGCAATACCACCTGGGTTTGGCGATGGAGGCGTCCGGAGACACCGGCGCGGCCGAGACCGCGTATCGTGAAGCGATGCGTCTGCGTCCGGAATGGCAGGAACCGAAATTGGCGCTGGGCGCGCTGCTTGCTTCCAGGGGTGGCGTGGAGGAAGGACTTTCATTGCTGGACCAGGCGGTGTCGGCCGGGCCGGAACTGGGCGGTGCCGCGGCTGCGGCCTGCGGCCGCGCGGCAAAGGCCAGGCTTTCGGTCGGAGACACGGCGTCGGCGCTGGTCCTGTTGAAACGCGCCCGGACGTTGTCGCCCGCAGACCTGAGCCACCGGGTGGCGCTGGGCGAGGCGCTTGAAGCCGCGGGTGACGAAGCTGCGGCATTGGAGGAATACCGGGCGGTGGTGAAGGAGGTTCCCGAATCCCCCCATTCGGGGGGGCGTATAGACGCGATTCTGCTGCGGCGCGGTGATTCCGCCGCCAGAATGGCGGAATGGAGAGCATTTTCATCGGCCCATCCCGGCGCGGCCATGCCTCAGTTCTATCTGGGCTTGGCGATGGAGGCGTCCGGAGATATTGGCGCGGCCGAGACGGCGTACGGGGAAGCGGTGCGGTTGCGCCCGGAATGGCAGGAACCGAAGATCGCGCTGGGTGCGGCGCTTGCATCGAGGGGCTGCGCGGGGGAAGGATTTCAGTTGATGGACCAGGCGGTTGCCGTCCGTCCGGAACTGGCCGGTGACGCGGCGGCGGCCTGCGGACGGGCGGCCCAAGCGCGGCTTTCCGCAGGGGACACCGCGGGGGCTTTGACATTGCTGAAACGCGCGCGCAGCCTGTCGCCCACGGACCTGCGTTACCGCGTTGCACTGGGCGGGGTATTTGAGGCGGCGGGTGATGATGCCGCGGCGTTGGAGGAATACCGGGCCGTGGTGGATGAGGTTCCCGAGTCTCCCCACTGCTGCGGCAGGATAGATGCGATACTCGACCGGCGCGGCGATGCCGCAGCGCGGGCGGCGGAATGGCGGCGGACGGTTGAAATGCATCCCGGTGCCGCCTGGCCCCGTGTATATCTTGGCCTTTCCCTTGAGGCTGCCGGCGATGCCGCCGCCGCAGAGGCGGAGTACCGCGCGGCCCTTTCGCGCAATGCCTCGGTGGACGGGGAGTCGGTTCTGCTTCGCCGCCTGCGGCAGCCGGAGGGCAACCCGCCATGAGGCGCACATGGGGGATGATTATCGGCGTGTTTTCGTCCGCGGTGTTTATGTTCGCCGGGACGGGTGCCGGCCAGGAATCCGCCTCCGCGTCCGCCGGAAGTGCGCCGGGGGGCGCTGTGCCGCTCGAAATCTCCGCGGCGGATTCCGGCATGTTGGGCGGTGTGCTTTGCCCGCCGCCGGGCGAATACGACATCCCCAAGGGCGACACGGTTTTGTTGCAGGGACGCAGTGGGGCGGGCCGGGACCGCGGCCCGCTTTGGTCCGGAGATGCGTCGGGTACCGGCTGTGTTGTTCCGCTGCAAATGAACGGACCAAGGCGTGTCTCTGCTTCGTTTGGGGAGGGCACCGGCCCTTCCGGAGATTCCGCACCGGCATTTGACGTGCCCGAGCAGGGGGCGTTGCACGCCTTTTTGGGTTCGGGCGGCATGTATGGGTGGTTTTCCGCGGCCAGGAACAGCCCGGCGCTCGGTGCGGGCATCACCCATCTGTTTGCCGCCGACACCCCGTATACGCCCGTGTTTACGCGCCCCAATCTGAATTTCGAGCACATCATGAACGGTGCCGCGGCGGACTATGACCGGTCGCAAAACACGCCCAGGACTGATCCCATGCAGGTGCGCGTGTTGTCGCCCGCCTGTGTCGAGGTGTGCTGGCCCGCGGCGACTTCTTCGTGGGGGATCGACTGCCGCATGTGTTACACCTTCACGGGGGACAACGCCATTGACATGGATTTCGAGGCGATCCCGCGCAGGGACGAGGCGCCCAAGGGATGGCTGCTTTTCATGTGGGCGTCGTACATGCAGGCGGCCCGCGCGCGCACCCTCTATTTTCGGGGCACCGACGGTGACGGGGAGAAATGGGTTTCTTTCGGCAAGACCGGCACGAGCGGCACCGTGGCGGGGGCGGGCCAGCCCGAACTTCCCGTGGATGCGGGTCCGGCATGGTTTAACGTGTGCGCCGTGCCGGGGGTGCGGTTTACGCTTCCGTTTTATTACGGGCTGCGCGACGGCGACATGAACCCCGGCACGACGGACGACACCACGGCGTTTATCATGATGTTTGACGATCCCATGAACACGCGGTTTGCGGTGTGGAACTGGGGGGAAGACCCGGCGGTTTCGGCGTGGGACTGGCAGTTTGTCGTCCGCAACCCCGAGATTGGCCGAAGTTACCACCACCGTGCCCGCATGGTGTGCAAACGCTTCGCCGGGGGGGATGATGTTCTCGCCGAGTACCAGGGCTGGCGTGACCGTCTTTCGGCCGGGGTGCCCCCGGCCCCGCTGCCCGTCACGGCCCCTCCGTTTTGCCTTGCCCCCGGGAATCCGGTGTTCAGCCGTTTGCAGATTCTCGACAAGGCGGTTTCCGCCGCGCCAGTTTTGGCGGCGCCGCTGTGCAGGGAAATGCTGGCGTGCCCCCTGTACGCGGCGGATGCCGCGAACCGTATTGATGCCTGTGCCGAACAGGGACGGGGGGCCGCCGCCGCGGCCGAAATTTGGGATACTATTGTCGCCGGGGACCCGGGCAGCACGCTCGCCCGGCGTCATTTGGGATTGGCGCGGGAGCGGCTTGGCGAATTGGAGAAGGCCGCGGCAGCCTACACCGGGGTTCTTGAAACGGATGCGTCGGACACCGCGGCCCGGTTCCGTCTTGGAATGATCCGCATCATGCTCGGGGACACGGACGCGGGTCTTGCCCTCGCGGACGAGGCGGTCCAAAAGGACGGAACGCTTGGTGAAACGGCGGCCGGGGAATGCATGGAACTGGGCAAGGCCCGTGCGGCGTCAAAGGATATGAAATCGGCAATAGCGCTGTACGGAAAAGCCATTGCCTGGCGGCCCCACGATTACGCATCCCGCATGATCTTCGGGGAAGCGCTGGAGTCGGCGGGCGACGGGGACAACGCCCTGGAACAGTACCGCATTGCGGCCGGCGGGGAGCCCGACTCCAACTATGCCGCCTCGCGTATCGACGCCGTGTACAGCCGCCGCGGGGATACGCCGGGGCTTGTTGCGGAATGGACGCGTCTCCGGGGCGCGCATCCGGAGGAGGCCGTTCCGGAATTCCATCTTGGCATGGCGCTGGAGGCCGCAGGCGATGCTGCCGGGGCGAACGCGGCCTATCAGGAAGTGCTTCGCCTGCATCCTGACCGGCGGGAAGCGAAGGCACGGCTGGGCGGATTGGCGGCGGCGGCCGGGGACATCGAAAGCGGACTGCGCATGATCGAGGCGTCCGCGGAGGACGCCGCCTCCGATATCGCCGCCATTGCAGCCGCCGCATGCGGCGACGCCGCGCAAAGGCGCGTTGCCGAAAAGGATTTTTCGGGGGCGGTCTCTTTGCTTCGGTGTGCAATCCGCCTTTCGCCCGCCGATTTGCGCTGGCACGCCGCCCTGGGTGGAGCCCTTGAGGCCGGGGGCGACAGTGCGGGGGCGGAATCTGCGTACCGCGAGGCGCTTCGGCTGCAACCCCAGCGTCAGGACTTGAATGTGACGCTTGGTGCCGTGGTGGCGGGCAAGGGCGGTATGGAAGAGGGATTGCGACTCATGGACGGGGCGGTGCGCGCCGTGCCTGAACTTGCCGGTGCGGCCGCCGAAGCGTGCGGCCGCGCGGCGGGGGTCCGCAGTACGGCCGGCGACATGCCCGGTTCCGCGTTGCTGCTTCGCCATGCCCGCGAATTTGCGCCTGCCGACCGGCGTTGGCGCGTGGCGCTGGGTGACGCGCTCACGGCCGCCGGGGATGATGCCGCCGCGCTGGCGGAATACCGCGCCGTGGTTGCGGAGGTGCCCGAATCGCCCCACTCTTGCGGGCAGATCGACGCCGCACTTCGGCGGAGCGCCGGGCCTGCGGCCCGCGTGGCGGAGTGGAGGCGGTGTGTTGAGGAAACAACGGATTCGATGCTGCCGAGATTGTATCTGGGCATGGCGCTGGAGGATGCGGGCGACGGGGCCGGAGCGGCGGAAGTTTACCGCGAGGCGCTTCGGCTGCATCCGCAGGAGCCGGAGCCCAGGGTGCGGCTGGGCATGATTGCCGCGGGCAAAGGCGATGTGGAGGGGGGGCTGAAATTGACAAACGAGGCGGTGGCCGCCAAGCCCGAACTTGGCGGGCAGGCGGCGGAAACCTGCGGGCGCGCGGCCAAATGCCGGCTTGATGCCGGTGATGCGCCGGGCGCGCTTGTTCTGCTGCGGCGCGCCCGGGAACTTTCTCCGGGCGATCTGCGTTTCCGTGTGGCCCTGGGCGGGGCGCTTGAGGCAGCCGGGGATGACGATGGGGCGCTGGCGGAGTACCGGGCCGTGGTCGCCGCGGAGCCAGAATCCCCCATGTCCAGCAACCGTATTGACGCCATTTATCAGCGGCGGAATGACCCCGCCGCGCGGGTCGGCGAGTGGCGGCGCGCGGCGGGCGCGCATCCTGATGCCGCATGGCCGCTCCTGCATTTGGGCCTTGCGCTGGAAGCCGCGGGGGACTTGGGCGCTGCCGAAACGGCCTATCGCGGGGCACTTTCACGCAACGCGGCGGTGGATGCGGACTCCGCAGTGTTCCGGCGGGCAAAACAGCGTGAACGGGGTGCGCCATGAAGCGCGGCGCACATTCAATTCTCCTGCTGCCGGTGATCGCGGTGCTTATGTGCGGTGCCGGATGTTCGTGCCGGGCAAAGGGCGCGGCGCCCAAAGTGAGACCGGTTGAATGGGTGAGTCTTGAGGTGGCCGTTCCTTCGGACCAGGCGGACGCGGGCGTGACCTGTCCGCCGCCCGGCATATACAAGATACGCAAGGATGACACCGTGGTGCTTTACGCCCGGAATGCGGAACGTCCAGACTGCCCGGTGCGGTGGTCCGGCGATGTTCATGCCGGGGGAGATTCCGTGCCGGCGGTCATGGACCGTTCCAAGCGGGTCGCGGCGGCTTTCGGCGGAACCTGCGCGCCGGGGCCATTTCGGGAGGCGCGGTTTGATGCGCCCCAATGGACGGGCCTCCAGGCGTTTATCGGTTCGGGGGGAATGTATGGATGGATCGGGATCAGCCGAAGTGAAGAACATGCGGGTGCGGGCCTGGTGACTCTGGTCAGCGCCGGGGAACCGTTTTATTCGGTGTTCAAACGGCCCAATCTGAACTTTGAGCACATAGTAAACGGCGCGGCGCAGGATGCCTGGCGCGCGCAGGACACGCCCCGCACCGACCCGGTGGAGTTGTGCGTGCTTTCCCCCGCCTGTGCGGAATTGCGCTGGCCGGCAACGACTTCCTCCTGGAAGCTGGACTGTGTGATGCGCTATTCGTTTGCGGGAGGCAACGCGGTGGACATGGAATTTGAAGTTACCCCGCGCAAAGTTGAAGCGCCGCGGGGATATCTTCTTTTCATGTGGGCTTCGTACTTGAGCACGGTCCGGGAACGGACCATTCATTTTCCGGGCGAACGGGGCGGGACGGCGGGCTGGGTCTCCTTCGGCAAGTCCGGTGAAAGCGGCACGGTGGCCGGGAAGGGCCAGGCCGCCCTGGACGGGGATATGAATGCGGACAGGATAGACCTTCGCAATATTCGCGCGGTGGAGGGCGTCCAGTTTGCCGAACCGGTTTACTACGGGCTTGTCGATGGCGACCAGAACATGGAAACGACGGAGGATGTCATGGCCTTTATCATGATGTTCGATGACGCTTCCTCGACCCGGTTTGCCGTGTGGAATTGGGGAGACAATCCATACACGAGCGCATGGGACTGGCAGTATGTGCTTCAAGAACCGGAAGCGGGGAGAACTTACCGGCACCGCGCTCGCCTTGTTTTGAAGCGTTTTGCGGGAGAGGAAGATGTTCTTGCAGAATACCGCACATGGCGGAAGACGCTTGACGAAAAGACAGACGCGGTCGCGCCGCCGCTGGAACCGTTCCCCGTCGTCCTGTCGCCGGGCGAGGAAAAGCAGGACCCGCTGGCGCTGGGGGATGCGGTGTGCGCCCGGGACCCGGCTCGCGCGGTGTTCCTGTACCGGCAGGCTTTGGGCATACCGGTGTTGCACTTTCTTGCGGCGGGCCGGATTGATGCGGTGTTCAACGGGGCCGGGGACAGTGCCGGACTGCAGGCGTTTTGGAGGTCCAGAGCGGATGAGACGCCGGGCGATGCGGTGGCTTGGGAGCATCTTGGCCGGGCGCATGCCGGGGCCGGAGACAGGGGGGGCGCACGCAAGGCCTGGGAAAGGGCGCTGCAAATTGAACCCGGCAACCGGGAATTGCGCGAGTCCCTGGGGCGGCTTGACAGCGAAGTGAAAGACAATCCATGACGTCCGATGAGAAAATCGTCCCGCCGAAGGAACAACAACCCCGGTCATGGCGCGCGAGACGTGTCTTGACGGAAGTGGTGTGTGTCGTGCTGGTGGCGGTTGCGGGCGGAGCGCTGGCCTATCAAGCGGCGCTGCGGCCGCTTGGCGATCAACTGGACACCCGGTTCAGGGTCGTGCTGGCGGCCTTTCGCGCATCATCCATGTTCGCGCTGGGCCACGGTCTCGGCGATTTCCAATTTGGACAGTCGCCGGCGCTGGATGCCTTTTACCGCGGGGAGGTCGCCTCGGTGGACCCATCCAGTGTTGCGGCGGACATTAAAACCTGGCCGGTATACGATTCATACAGCCTCATGCATTACCGCCTTATGCATGTCCTCGGTTGGACGTGGCGTTTGCTGGGTATTTCCACATGGTCTGTCAATGTGCTTTGCGCGGTCTTTTATGCGTCGCTCATGGCCGTGTTTTACGGTCTGTTCCGTTTGGCCATGGGCCGCGTTTTGTCGCTGTTCATGGTGCTGTTTCTGTCCACGTCGCCCGCCTATCTCTGTTCGTGTCAGTCATTGCGCGATTTCAGCAAGGCTCCTTTCATGCTCGGTTTTTTCATGGTTGCCGCAATGCTGCTTGTGCGCCGCCAGACGGGCCGTTCCCTGTTTGCCTGGTCTGTTGCCGCGGGTGCGGTTGCGGGGGTTGGGTACGGATTTCGGCAGGACATGCTCGCCTGTGTTCCCGCCGCGCTGGCGGCGATTCTCGTCTTCTCAAGGGTTTCCGGGCCGCATCCGTTCGGCAGGCGTTTACTGGGCGCCTTGGGCGCTCTGGCCGCGTTTGTGATTGCCGGGTGGGCGCCGATTTCCGGGACGTTGCGGGATGACGGGTCCGCCTCCGCGCAGGCGCTTGTGCAGGGCGTTTCGGAACAGGCTGAAACCCGGATGGATTTTGGGCGCGCCTCCTACGCGATGCACTACGGTTATGCCGACCTGTTCGACTTTACGGTGGTGAATTCCTTTGCGCGCCGCCAGGGAGAGCATGCGCGCATGCCGGGGCATTTTTCCGCAGAGCACGGCCGGATGGGAAAGCGCTGGTTCCGCGAAGTAATTCGCGAGTATCCGGCGGACCTTTTTTCCCGGGGCATTGCCTCGGTTCTGATGCTGCCAAAGATATCCCGGCTCGGTCTGGATGAACTGATGCGGCTGGAAACACCGAATCAGGCTTCCATAGCGCGCTTTTCGCCGGCACACCGGGTGCTGGCGGAGCATTTTGCCGCGTGGGGTGTCTGGTATGTGATCGCGGGGCTGGTTCTGTTCGCGTTTTACGATCTGCGCGCGGCAGCGGGTGCGGGAATTTTGGTGATCTATTTCGCGGCGCTGCCGGGGTTGCTTTTTGAGTTTCGCCATTTCTTCCACCTCGCATTCGTTCCGTACTGGGTGGCGGCGGCCATGGCCGCATGGGCGGGGCGTCTTTTTCGGCGGGTTCTGCGCCGGCAGCGGCCCTTCTTTGGGAGTGTGCCGGGGTGGACCCTGCCCGGCCGGGTTGCGGGCGCGTTGCTGTTCCCGGTGGCGGTGACGGCCGGATTGGCCCTTGTTCTGGCAGGATTGTGGCGGGTTCAGGCCGTGGCGCTGTCGCCGGTGCTGTCCAAGTACGAACAGGCGAAACTGGAAGCGGTGCCGTTCCGGGAGGAAACGGGGGAGAAGAGCATTCTTCTGTGTCCCGAGGGGGGGCTGCCGGGCCTTGCCGCGACGGAGACACTGGACCTTTTTGAGTCTTGCGGAGAATATCTGGTGCTGGACATGGACTATGACGGGCTGCCCACCCGGATTCGGACGGTATATGAAGGCTCCTTTGCCCTTGACCTGGGCCAGGTGCTGGCACCCCATATCGACTATCCAGGCCATCCGTGCCGCGTGCGTTTGTTCTTTCCCGTGTACCAAACAGTGTGGCCGGACGGTTCCGGGAAGAGCTGTGCCAAATTTGCCGGTATTGAAGTGGAGAAGAACCGCCGCCGCATGATTCACGGGCTGTATCGAGTCGTTAACGGGGATGCGTTTGCGCTCTGGCCGAACATGACGGTGCCGGAGGAGCGCGGGGCTTTTGCGGGGTACAAGAGCGGGCCTCATGACCGTTTTCCGGCCGATCTTGCGGACTGTTTCCATGCCCGCTTTGCGGGGGAGCCGCGGGTGCGCATCAATGCCGAGATAGGCCTGGCAAAACGCCATCCCGGCTATGTGCCGCGTTGGACGGACGCTTCTTCCAGCGAGGAGGAGACCTATGAACGCTGGAAAGAGGCGGTTCGATGCGTACCCGAGCTGGCCCCGCAGGCCGTTGCCGATCTGGGGCGCTTTCTTCCCAAGTGCGCCGGGGCCGACACGCAGTCGGAACTGCAAGTGCAACTGCACATTGCGGACCTCACGCCGGAGGATGTCTTTGCTCCGACCCGTGCCGCGAGGCTGCAAACCAATCTGGGCGACCCGGCCGGGGGCGCCGAGCGCGCCCGGGCGGTCTTGATGCGGTCACCGGAATATGTCTTTGCCGCCAGAACCCTCAACAGCGCGCTTGCCGTGATGAATGCGCCGGACAAGCGGATTGAATTCTGGCGGGGGCTGCACGAGGCATGGCCGTCGGCCGTGCTGCCCGCCGCGCATCTGGCCGCGGCGCTTCGCGATGCGGGCGACGTTTCCGGCGGGCTGGCCATTCTGGACAGCGCAGCGCCCAAGGAAGACACCAATGCCGAGGCCCTGCTGGATTTGGGATGGGCACTGGCGGTTTTCGGCCGGACGGAAGGGGGTATTGCCCAAATCGAAAAGGCGCTTGGCGGGTCGGCCGGGCTTTCGGAGCCGGCCGCGAGCCTGTGCGCGGATGCCGCGGAGGCGCGCAGGAAGGCGGGCGACACCCCCGCCGCGCTTGCGCTTTTTTTGAAGGCGCGGGATATCTTTCCCAAGGATTCCAGCTATGGCACGCGGGCGGGTGATCTGCTGGCCTCGGAGGGCGATGATCGCGGAGCGCTGGGCGAGTATCTGTCGGCGCTTGATGCGGCGCCAGAATCGGCGTGTCCGGCCGACCGCGTGGACGCCCTCCATAAACGCCTCAATGACGCAGCCGGGCGACTCCAAACATGGCGAAAGACGGCGGAGACGCATCCGGAGGCGGCTGTGCCGCAGTTGCACCTGGGCATGGCGCTGGAGGCCTCGGGAGACGCCGCCGGTGCGGAATCGGCCTATCGGCGGGCGCTCTCCATCAACCCCAACGTCGAATCCGAAAGCGCCTTGTTCAACCGGATCAAGCGCGAAATGAGGGGTGTTCAATGAGGTGCTTTGAACAGCGCAAGGCCTTTTCTCTTCTGCGGGCGGCCGGTGTGCCGGAAAGGGGGCGCAGATGATCGGAACCGTACAGGACAAGGTTCGCGGCGCGGCGCTCCGCCGCGGTCTCCTTGTGGGACTGGCCTTTGCGTGTGTCATGGGCCTTGCCCTGTTTGTGCGGTTGTACCGGATCGGCGAGGAGACGTTCCATTTTGATGAGGCGCTTACGCTGAAGGGGATTTTGTGCCTTGATATTCGGCCGTTTTGGGAGGCTTTTCAGCGGAGCCGCTGGATCGACCCGCCCATGGCCCCGGTCTATTTCTTTGTCCAGTATGCATGGGCGACCATCGTGGGGCTGACCGCCTTGCGCCTGCGCCTGCTTTCCGTGCTGTTCAGCGCGGCGACCTTTGTGGTGGTTTTCTTCATCGGCCGCAGACTGAAGGGAAACCGTACGGGGCTTGCCGCCATGTTCTTCCTGGCCGTCTCGCCCATGCATGTCTATTACTCCCTGGAGATGCGCAATTATCCGCTTACGGCGCTTCTGGGCACTCTTTCGCTGCTGACGCTGCTCCGCGGTCTTGAACGGCCCGGCTGGCGTTCCTGGACGCTGAATTTCGCGGTGGACCTGCTTCTGGGCATGTCGCATTTGTTTGCGAACCTGCTTTTTGTTCCGCAGGCGATCTTTTTGCTGGCATACCACCGACGCCGCGCGGTTCTGTTTCCGTGGGGACTTTCCCATGCGGTCATTTCCGCGGTGGTGGGTCTCTGGCTGCGCTCCTGTGATTTTGCGGCCATTCGCAGGGCCGTGGTGGGCGCGTGGCTGGCCACCGGGGAGGATGCCGCGATTCGCGAGGCCAGTTACCGTATCGTGCCCCTGTCCTGGACCGACTGTTACGAAATGCTCCGGGCGGTGAGCGGCGCGTCGTATGCCTGGGCCGACTCCGCTGTCATTGGCCGGACGGGTGCGGCGGGCGCCTTTATTGTTGTTCTGTTTCTGCTGGGACTCGCCGCCCTTCTTGCGGAATGGATTGTTTCCCGGCGTGCGGTGCCGGCGGGGGGGGGCGGTTGCGGCGCACGGCCCGCGGCGCACGGCGTATCACTCATTGCGCTGACCGTGATTGTCCCGCCGTTGCTGCTGGCGCTTTTCGCGCAGGGCTACCCGCACAGCTTTCTTGTCCGCTATGTTGTCGGCAGCGTGGTGGCCGCCCCCGTTCTCCTGGGGTGTGCGTTGACCGTACCGCGCTGGCGCGGGGTCCGGGCGGTCCTGGCCGTTGCGCTTGTCCTGGCCAATGCGGGCGTGCTGGAACAGGAATTGCGCACCCGGCCTCAGCGCAGGGTTTGGACGCCGCTGCGCGGCTACTTGTCCGAAGAGATCAGGCAGGAAGATCGCCTCGTGATGTTCTCCTCCGGCAAGATGTTCTGCAGCGAAATTGAAATGCTCCTGTCTGTTCCCCCGGAAAGGTGCGCGCACCGAAAATGCTGGTCGGCGGCGGACTATGAGGAGCTTTCCGCGTGGCATGCGCGTGGCATTCGGGTGTGGTGCGTTACCGGAACGGACGATCCGGATTCCACGACATTCGAGACGATTCTTGGTCTCTATAATCTGCCGTTCCGAAGGCACCTGTTCAGCTATTACGGCTATGTCATATATTGTATTCCGGCCGGTCCGGAAGAGTCGGCCCCCCCCGACACCGCGGTAACCCATGTTCCCCTGGACTCCGGCGGTCTTCGCGGAAGACTTGCGGTGTGCCGCCGTGACAGCGGAAACAACATTGGTCTGACCCACCTGGTTTGCGGGGAGCATCCCCTCGCCCCGGTGTTTACACATCCCAGCCTTGGGCTCCAGAGCGTCATGGAAGGCCGCACGGGCGGCGCGCATCTGGTGTGGGATATTCTGTTTGGCAGTTCGATGCGGCTGCGCGCGTTTTCCCCCGCCTGTGCCGAGGCCCGCTGGTCGCTGAAGGCCGCGGCGAGGGATATGGACTTTCGCATGCGCTACTCCTTTTCCGGAAACAACGCGGTGGACATGCTGTTTGAGGTGACGCCGCGCGCCGGACAGGAATTCGACGGCCCGTTTGTGTTTTCCCTGAAGTCCCAGATAAACGGGGCCTGTTCGCCGGCCATTCACTTTCCCGGCCTGCGGGACGGCGTTGAAGGCTGGGTGTGCTTCGGTGAAGATTCGGCTGAACGCGGAGTCGTCTTTGGCACGGGCCATCCCGAAGAGGAATGGCCGGGGGAGGTGGCCGCGTCGGGGCTTTGCGCCGTTCGGCATGTGCGCTTCTCCGAGCCCGTGTTCTACGGCCTTGTGGACGGCGGCCAGAACAACACGACCGACGACGCCGGAATGGCGTTCATTCTGATGTGCGATCATCCCGAGGATACGCGCTTCGTTCTCCGCGACCCCGGAGCCGGTTCCCCGGGAACCGGGTGGGATTGGCAGTATGTGCTCCGCGCGCCGGCAGCGGGCAGGACCTGCGGCCAACGGGCCCGTCTTGTGTACAAGCCTTTCCGGGGCGAGGAGGATGTTCTTGCGGAATACCGGGCATGGCGCGACGCTGCCCCTTCCACAGAAGTTCCCGCAGGGGACGGGGGGCTTCTTGTGCCAATCTTCCGCGGTCCCGACCAGGAGAGGGTGGACCTTGTGTCATTGGCGGACAGGCTTGCCGGTGTTGATCGGGAGAAGGCGCTTGACGCTTATGCGGCGCTGCTGGAAGTTCCGCTGTACCGTCAGCTTGCGGTGTCGCGAATCGACGACTATTACATGCGTTTTGGCGATCATGCCGGTCTTGCCGCGCGGTGGGCGGCGATTGCCGCGCGGGGCAAACAGGACCCGCTGCCCTGGAGCCGGCTGGGGCAGGCCCTGTATCGCGCGGGTGATGCGGGGAAGGCGGCGGATGCCTTTGCCCGGGGGTTGGAAGCGGATTCCCGCAATCCCGACTGTTTGCTCGGGTTGGCGACGGTTCGCCTTGCCCAGGGCAACAGCACGGAAGCGTTTGACCTCGCCCGCAGCGCTGTGGACAGTCATCCCGAGTATTCGGCGCAGGCGGCGGACCTTTGCGCCGCGGCGGGGCGTTTGCGGCTGGCCGCGGGGGACGCTTCGGGCGCCGAGCCGGTGCTCCGGGCCGCGCTGGAGCATGCTCCCGGCGATGCGAGCACGAAGATTCTCCTTGGAAGACTGCTGGCGGACCGTTGCGCGACGGACGAGGCGCTTGCCCTTTTCGATGAGGTGCTTGCGGTCCGTCCCGACACGGCCGGACAGTTGGCCGACGCATGCGGCGCGGCGGCGCAGGCCTGTATGAAGGCGGGCAATCCGTCCGGGGCGGTTCCCATGTTGCGCCGCGCGCGGGTGCTGTCGCCGAACAACCTGAACCACCGCATGGCGCTGGGGGAGGCGCTGGAGGCAATCCGGGATGATGCGGGCGCTCTCGAAGAATTCCTGGCCGTGGCGGGCGAGATGCCGGAATCGCCGCGTTCTCTGGCAGATATTGCCGCGATTCTGGACAGAGGCGGTACTTCGGGTTTCCAGGTGGAGTTTTGGCGCCGCCTCATTGAAGCACGTCCGGACGCGCTGATCCCGCGGCTGCATCTGGGGCTCGCGCTTGAGGCGGCGGGCGACCGGGAAGGGGGCCTCGCGATGATCAAGGAGGTGGCCGCGGCCCGTCCCGGCGTTGCCGGGCAGGCGGCGGAGGCCTGCGCCGCCTCCGGGAAGGAAATGCTTGCAGCCGGGGACGCGCGGGGCGCGGTGCCGGCGCTTCGGCGCGCCCGCGCGCTTACGCCGCAGGTGGTGGGATATTGGGCCGACCTTGCCCGGGCGCTGGAGGCGGCCGGGGACGGCGCGGCGGCGCTGGAGGAATACCGTGCCGTGGTGGACGCGGTGCCCGAGTCCCCCAAATCCTCGGCGCGCATTGATGTTCTCCTGGATGCCGGCGGGGACCGCCCGGCGCGGGTGAGGGAGTGGACGGGGATGTCTTCGCGGCATCCGGAAGCGGCGATTCCGCGACTGCATCTTGGCCTTGCCCTGGAGGCAAACGGGGACGGCGCGGGCGCGGCGGCGGCCTACCGGCAGGCACTTTTGCGGAACGCGAAACTCGAGTCGGACAGCGTGTTGTTCAAGAAGACGAGGGACGGGGGAGGGCCGGGCGAATGAAGCGCTCCGGTTTCGGACAGGCGTCTGTTTTGCCGCACGGCGGCGCGCGGCGCATTGCCGTGGCGCTGTTGTTTTTGTGCATTATGGGTCTTGCCCTGTTTGTGCGCCTGTACCGGATCGGCGAAGAGACGCTCCATGTGGACGAGTCGATTATCCTGCGGGGTCTGCTGGGTCTTCACGAGCGGAGTTTCTCCGAAGCGTTCCGGGTGAACCGGGAGATTGATCCGCCGATGACGCCGGTCTATTTCTTTTTCCAGTACGCATGGGCGCGGGCCGCCGGACTGACGGTGCTCCGCCTGCATTTGCTGTCGGTGCTGTTCAGCGCGGCGACCCTGGCCACGGTGTTCTTCATTGGCCGGAAACTGCGGGATGCCCGGACGGGGCTTGCGGCAATGTTCCTGCTGGCGGCGTCGCCGATACACGTCTACTACTCGCTGGAAATCCGCAACTACGCGCTTACGGCGCTTTTGGGCATGCTGTCCCTGTACACGCTGCTGCGGGGCGTGGAGCGTCCCGCATGGCGCGTTTGGGCGGTGAATTTTGCGGTGGATTTGCTGCTGGGCATGTCCCATTTGTTTGCGAACCTGCTCTTCGTGCCGCAGGCGATCTTTTTGCTGGTGTGCCACCGCCGCCGGAAGGTGCTGCTCCCCTGGGGTTTCTCCCATGCGGTGATCGCCGCCGTGGTGGGTGCCTGGCTGCGCACCTGCGATTTTGCGGCGATCCGCAGGGCGGTGGTGGGCGCGTGGCTGGGCACGGGGGACCCCGTTGCCGTCCGCAACGCGAGTTTCCACGTCGTTCCGCCGACGTGGGCGGACGGTTACGAGATGTTTCGCGCGTTCGCCGGCGCGTCGTATGCGTGGGAGAGTTCCGGTGTCATCGGCAGGACCGGGGCGGTTGGGGCCGCCATTGTGGCGGTGTTCCTGGTGGGACTGTTCGTGCTTTTGCTGGGGCGGTTCCTTTCCCGGAACACCGCTGCGGAAGGCGGCATTGGGCGTGGTGTTCCGGGCGGCGTGTTTCTTGTCTTCCTTACGGTGTTTGTTCCGCCGGCGCTTCTGGCGCTGATGGCGCAGGTCTACCCCCACAGCTTTCTTGTCCGGTATGTGCTTTGCAGTGCGGTGGCAGCGCCGGTTCTTCTTGCATGCGCGGTGACCATGCCGGGCCCGCGGATATTCCGCGGGCTTCTGGCCGCGGCGCTGATCGCGGCGAATGTGTCCGTGCTGGATCAGACTGTGCGGACGCGTCCCCAGCGCAGGGCATGGGCCCCGGTGTGCCGCTTTATGGCCGGGGAGATGAAGGGGGATGATTGTCTTGTGCTGTTTTCATCCCGCGCCGGATTCTCTTCCGGGATAGCCGCGCTTTTACCGGTCACGCCAAAGCGGATCATCCGGCGGGAAGTGTGGTCGCAGTCGGACTTTGAGGAACTTGCGTCATGGCATGCGCAGGGCGTTCAGGTGTGGTGCGTCACGGACATGGAAGACCGGGCCGACGCGGAATTTGAGACGGCGCTCGGTGTCTACGGCCTTCCGTTCAGAAAGCATTTGTTCAAGCCGTTCGAATATGCCGTCTACTGTGTGCCGTCGGGGCCGGGGACTTTTGCCCCTCCGGAGGGCTTTGTGACCCGTGTTCCCCTCGGTGCGGGCAATCTTCGCGGCTGGTTCGAAGTGGACCGGTCTAATCCGGGGGTGGGGATGGGCATAACGCATCTGGCGGTTGCGGACCATCCCTGCACGCCCATATTCGCGGGGCCCGGCCTTGCGCTGCGGAGTGTTTTGTATGGCCGCGGGGTGCGGGAAACATGGCCTTGGGACGTTTCTTCGCGTGCCGCGGTGGCGGAGGTGCGGCTGCCGTCCGCTGCATGCGCCGAGGCACGCTGGCCTTTTCATGCCGGTTCAGTGCCGTTGGACTGCAGCATGCGCTATGCCTTTTCCGGACGGAACGCGGTGGACATGGCTTTTGAAGTGACACCCCGCGGAGGAGAAGGCATCGGCGCCCCGCTGACGTTCGCCTGGGTCTGTCCGGTACGCGGCGTTTGCACGCCGGCTATTCATTTCCCCGGCGTGCGGGACGGCGCGGAGGGCTGGGTTGCGTTTGGGGAAAGTGATTCCGAGCGCGGGGTGGTGGCCGGTGAGGGACTGTCCGAAAAGGACCGGGAGCAGGCGGGCGCGGCACCGGGAGTGTGTTTTTCCGAGCCAGTCTATTACGGTTTGGTGGACGGCGATCAGAATGATGCGACCGACGGCGACATGACGGCGTTCATTCTGATGTTTGACCATCCCGGGGACACACGCTTTGTCCTTCGCGACAGCAAGAACGATTCCCGGACCGTCGAGTGGGACTGGCAGTGGGTAGTTCAAAATCCGGAACCGGGCAGGACCTATTCGCAGCGGGCACGCCTGGTGTACAAGCCGTTTCAGGGCGCGGATGATGTTCTTGCCGAATACAGTGTGTGGCGGGACAATACTCCGCCGAAAGAGGGTTCGGCGGCGGTGGCGCGTGTTCCCGCACTGTCCCTTCCGGGACCCGACGGCGAGGAATGCGATCTCCTGATCCCGCCGGACCGCCTTGCCGAACCGGACCCGAAGGGGGCTTTGTACGGCTATGCGGCCCTGCTGGAGGCGCCGTTGTACCGCATGGCGGCGGCGGCGCGAATCGACGACTATTACATGCGTTTTGGCGATCATGCCGGTCTTGCGGCGCAGTGGGAGAGTATTGCCGCGCGGGACACACTGGATGCACTGCCGTGGAGCCGCCTGGGGCAGGCCTGTTACCGCATGGGTGACCTGGCGAAAGCCGACAACGCTTTCTCCCTGGGGGTAGGGAAGGAGGATATCAATCAGGAATGCCGCACGGGGCTGATGGTTGTCCGGTTCGAACAGGGCCGTATCGGTGACGGCGCGGCCCTGGCCGAAGCCGCGGTGGCGGCATGTCCCGGGCTTGCTCCACGGGTTGCCGGACTTTGCGCGGCTGCCGGCCGCGCGCGTTTTGCCGCCGGTGACGCTTTGAATGCCGAAGTTGCCCTTCAGGCTGCGGTCCGGTTTGCGCCCGGCGGGATAGATTCCAGGCTGCTGTTGGGGCGGCTGATTTCGGGCCGGGGCGACACGGAGCAGGGCATGGCGCTTTTCGATGCGTGCGCCGCCGAGCGCCCCGATTTGGGCGGATTGGTTGCGGAGACCTGCGCTTCCGCCGCGCAGGTGTGTCTGGGCGCAGGAAATGCGCCCGGCGCCGTGGCGCTGCTGCGGCGCTGCACGGCGCTGTTACCGGGTGATTCCAGACACCGTGTGAAGCTGGCGGAAGCGCTGGCGTCCGCCGGCGATGACGGGGGGGCGATGACGGAGGGATTGAAAGCGTTCGGGGAGACACCGGAAGCGGCGGACGCCGCGGCGCTGGTCGATTCGCTGCTGGACAAACGGGGCGACCAGAATGCCCGGTTGGATTTTTGGCGTCGTTTCACCGATGCCCATCCCGAGGCGGCCGTTCCGCGGGTGTATCTGGGCATGGCACTGGCGGCGACGGGCGATGGTTCCGGCGCGGAGGTTGCCTGCCGGGCGGCATTGCAGCGCGACCCCCGAAATGCGGCGGCCAAACTGCGCCTGGGCGGATTGCTTGCCGCGCGGGGCGAGCTTGGGGAGGGGCTGGCGCAGATCGCCGGCGCGGCGGCGGTCCGTCCCGAACTGTCGGGACCCGCGGCCGAGGCGTGTGCCGCGGCCGCGAATGCGTGCATGGCCGCCGGTCACAACGACGACGCGGTGGCAGCGTTCCGGCAGGCCCGTTCTTTGGCCCCCAAGGCCTGCCTGTATTCGCTGGCCCTGGGCGGGGCGCTGGAGACGGCCGGCGACAGGCCGGGGGCCGGGGCGGCCTACGGTGAGGCGCTGCAATGCGACCCGGAGCTTGTCCCCGCAAAGATTCGCCTGGGCGCGCTGCTTCTTGACGGGGGGGATTGCGGTCGCGGGTTCGCACTGCTGGACGAGGCGGTGGCCGCCCAGGCAGACACCGCGGGACTGGCGGCCGAGGCCTGTGCCGGGGCGGCGGGGAAACGCATGGACGCCGGGGATGCGCCGGGCGCCGCGGCCGCGCTGCGGCACGCCATCGCATTTACTCCGGGTGTTGCGGGGTACCGGGCCAGTCTCGCCGCGGCGCTGGAGGCCGCCGGCGACCGGGCCGGCGCCCTTGCCGCGTGCCGTGCGGTGGTCGATGCCGTGCCCGAGTCCCCAAAATCTTCCGCGCGCATTGACGCGCTGCTGGATGCGGAGGGCGGCGTGGCCGCGCGGGCAAAGGTGTGGGCGGAACTGGCGGCCCGGCATGCCGATGCGGCCGTTCCGCAGTTGCACCTGGGTCTCGCGCTGGAAGCTTCCGGAGACCTTTCGGGCGCGCGGGCGTCCGTGGAAAAAGCATTGAAGATCAACCCGGACTTGGGGGAGGCGCGCAGCGCGCTCGCCCGGCTGGACAACGCCCAAGGCAATGGGAAACAGTGATCATGGACATCAAGACTAAACGCCGGATGGTGGCCATTCTGCGCATCCTGCACGATGCGCCCACGAGTCTCGGCAGCGAGCGCATTGCGAAGGCGCTTGAATTGGCGGGCATCGAACTGAGCGAGCGCGCGGTCCGCAATTATCTGGCCCAGACCGACGAACTCGGCTGGACCGAGAATCTGGGACGGCGGGGCCGCCGCCTCACGCAGCGCGGACTGTCGGAACTGGAGGGCGCGCTGGTGGTCGACAAGGTCGGCTTTATCGCGGCCAAGGTGGACACGCTGTCGTACCAGATGGATTTTGATCTTGCCGCGCGGCGGGGCCGGGTGATCGTGAACATTTCCACGGTGGCGCTGCGCGATTTGAAACCGGCGCTGCATATCGTGCATGACGTGTTCAAGGCGCGCCTGGGCATGGGCCGTCTGGCTGTGGTCGGCCTGCCGGGCGAATATGTGGGGGGGTTCCGCACGCCCCCCAACTGCGCGTCCATCGGCACCGTGTGCAGCGTGAGCATGAACGGCGTGCTGCTGCACGCCAACATAGTGACCCATTCCCGCTTCGGCGGCCTGCTCGAAATGAATGACGGCCATCCGCACCGGTTCACCCAGATTATCACGTACGACGGCTCCTCGCTGGACCCCTTGGAGATATTCATCCGCGGCCACATGACCGGTGTGCTGCCGGCCGCGCAGACCGGCAACGGCACCGTGGGCGCGAGTTTCCGCGAGGTGCCCGCCGTGGCGCTGCCCGAAGTGCTGCGCATCGTGCGCGACACCGAGGAGGCCGGATTGGGCGGCGTGCTGGCCATGGGCAGTCCGAACCAGCCCCTGCTCGATATTCCCGTCGCCAGCGGGCGTGTCGGGCTGGTGCTGGGCGGCGGGTTGAATCCCATTGCCGCAGTGGTGGAGAGCGGGATTCCCGTTACCAGCACGGCCATGAGCACGCTGTGCGATTACCAGGAACTCACGGACTTCCGCAGTCTTGCCGCGTTGACGGCGAAGCGGACGGGATAGGGAAGTGGCCGCGCCGCACGGGGACTGCCACAGGTTTCGTGGCATGGGCGTCCCGCCCATGTTTCCCCGAACACGGGCAAGATGCCCGTGCCACGGGCACGCGGCGGGCATGGCCCCGCCGAAGAAAGGCTGTGCATGGGCACAGCAAATGAAGACACCTGACGGCGATGTCGCCTCCACGGAACCGAATCGACGCTGCTTCGGCTTGCCGCTCCTTGCCCGATACAGGAAAACAGCCAAAGCGGCGTCGTTGCCGCCGCAGTCCCAATGGTCGCGGCTTCACGGAACAGGCACCCATTCCCGGTTGGGGTTTTGCGAGGATGTTGTCAGGACATGGTCGGGAATGGTTGCCAGCCCCTTTGCGGTGAGTTCCCTTGCGGTCAGTTGTCGAAGGCGGCGACGACGGTTCCGAGCAGGGTTGCCATGGCTTTGGTGATGAGCCGGTCTCCGGGGTAGCGGAGGAATTCGCAATGGCCGTCCATGTAGAGGACGTTGCAGCCGCCGGGGACATGGTTGAAGGCGTCTATGGCGGGGCTGTTCGAGAGGAGGTCGCACATGATGGGGAGGGCGCTTTGCGCCGTGTTTGCCGCACCGGCATTGTTGATGTCGGTAATCATGAAACGTTCGATGCCCTCGCGCAGGCGGCGCACGGTGTCTCCGCCTCCGTTGCCGTTGGGCGCGGTGACGGTCAGGTCGCCGTCCACGGCCTTGTAGGCCTGTTCGCGCAGGGGCAGGGATGCGGGGTTGAGCAGCGATCCCGCGAGGTTGGGCAGGAGCGCTTCCAGCGCCTGGGCGGTTTGAATGGGGATGTCAATACTGTTTACCGCGGTCATCAGTCCGGGGTCGAGGTTCGGGAAGGCGATGGTGAACGCGGATGCGAGCGCCGGGGCGCAGGCGCTCAGCCGCGCTTCGTATTCGGGGCGGCTTTCAATGCGGTCAAATGCCCATCCGAGGTACACATAGCTCTTTTGCATCATATAGCTGCGGGCGATGATCCAGACCTCGCCTTTTTTGAAAATCTTTCCGTAAATACCGGGTCCCCAGGTCTGATCGCCGGGATTGTCGCAGCAGTAAAGCATGCTGACCCGGTCCCTGGCGTCGGAGGGGCAGATGATAATGGCGGGGTCGGTCAGGTACTCGGGGTAGACGGTGGCGGGTGCGGGCGCCATGGCGGTGTAGGGCCACGCCGAGAGGGGCGGAAAACTGCCGCCCGGGGCTTCGTTGGAGTACATCTTGTAGATAACGCCCCACTGCTTGAG
>CAZOMH010000007.1:0-23969 GCA_964580415.1 uncultured Nitrospirales bacterium | reverse complement strand
CGGTGGTGGACGAAGCCGCGCTGGCCGAGGCGCTCCAATCCGGAAAGATTTTCGCGGCGGGCATCGACGTGTTTGAGCAGGAGCCGAAAGTGAATCCGGCGCTGCTGGAATGCGAGAACGCGGTGCTTATCCCCCACCTCGGCAGCGCGTCGGTGGAGACGCGCTCGCGCATGGCCGCCATCGCGGCACAGAACATCGCCGCCTGCCTGCGCGGCGAGGTGCCGCCGAACGTGGTGCAGGGATAACCTACAGGAACGCCTTGCTGGGAGCGCCGTCCTCAGCGCTTCACACCTACAGTCAATTTTCCTTCTTCACCGGATGCCAGTAGGAGACCGTCGTCTGCTCGTGCGTGGTCTGCTCGGACAGCGGCCGTAACACGACCTTGCCGAGGTCAGAGAAACCGCTGTGGATGTACGCCAGTTCGATACGCGGTCCGGAGAGCAGCGGTGTGTTGGGATCGCCAAAGGTGATTTTTCCGGCCACCGCCTTCTCATCCGGCAGCAACAGCGTGTTGTCCATCGGCTCGGCGTGAAACATCGGATTGAATGCCGCGTCTATACCCATCAGCCAGGGACCGTAGAAGAACGCCGCCGACCTGGGTTTGTCCGCAACGAAATCACCGGGCGCGTGGAACTTTCCTTCGCCGTCCAGCAAACGCAGCGCATAGACAGGCTGGACCTCGATGCTGTTTGCACCTTTTCCCGGACCCATGGTCTTGCCCGCCATCCATTCCGCCTGGCGTGCAGTGCAGGTCCAGTTGGCCGCACCGACCGCTGTCGGCGCCTTTTCGACGGTCATGCGAAACGCAGGACCGGTCGCTGCGTCTTTCTGAACCAACCGTTCCACGCGCACCATTCCGTCCTTGCCCTGCCAGATTCCCTCGAAATACAGGTTTAGACGGATATTGTCCCCATCCTGTGTGATCACATTGTCCAACACGTCGCGCAGCGCGCGCAGGCCATGCATGGTGCAGCACCACCAGGCGCGGCCCGGACCGGGCACGGTAGCGTAACCGCGCCCGTCAAAATCGTGGTGGCCGAAATCGCCCGTGGCAAACTGCCCGGCGAAGAGCGAATTGTACAAGCAGTGTTCGGCCCGGTTCAGGTATTCGTCCTGGCCGGTGGCGCGCCACAGTTGCAGGGAGAGGCGCACAAAGTCCGCCTCAGAACAGCCCTCATCGCGGTTGTAGTCCTTCTTGAAATACTCCAATACCCCGCCATTGGTTTTGACGGCACCCATGTCGATGATCTCGCGGTAACGCGCAACCACCGCGTCCAGTTGCGCCTTGTCGTGGGTGGACTCGTAGACCATCATGTGGCCGCGCAGTGTGGTGAGGTAGCCGTGGGTATGCTGATCGCCGGGAGGCTCGAGCAGGCTGAGCATCTTCGCCGCAGCATCACGGTACTTGCCGTCGCCGGTGGCGCGGGCAAGCAGTTCAAGTCCTTCGTTGAACTGGGTGAAACAGATAAAGCCGTTTGCGGCCTTGCCGCGCAGCCGCTCAATGACCTCCGGCTTGGCACAAGCATCAAACACTTTGAGCAGGAAATCGCCCAGCCGGCGCGAGGCATCCAGCACTTTGTCCGACGGCTTGGCGGAGTTGTATTCGAGCAGGCCGACCAGCAGGCGGCCGTTGCCCCAGAGCAGCGCCATCTGTGCGGGACCCACTTCAGCGGCGGTGAACACCAATTTGTCATTGCCAAAGCGCCCGTCCGCCCGCTGGTAACCCAGCGTCTTCTCCACAATCCGGTCCAGGTCCGCCGCAGCCTTGGGATCACTCGGCGGCAGCATGGCCATGGCGCCAATGTAGCGGCCCGAGATGTCCCCGCTAAATTCAGAAAAGCGACGCGGGTAGGCCGGGTCCAGTTCCACGTCGGCCAGGATGAACTTGTCCGTGAAGGCCGGTTCGGTCACCTCCGCAAAGCGCCGGTGTACCAGCGCGATGCGCGCGGCCAGTTCCCCGGCGGGGACGAAAGCGCAGGGCGGCTGCGGCGCGGTGGCGGCCTGGGCGGAAAGCAGTGCGGCAAGACCAATGAGATGCAACATGGAAAATCTCCTCCGATGCTGTGGAACATGGAAAACCGAAACACGATTCTAACATGACCGGCGGGGAAAGGAAATCACCGTGTCTTGGAAATCACCACTTCATTGCGGGAGGCGGGGGATTCCGATGATAATACCAGCCAAGGAGCCTGTGATGATTCCCACGCAAGCGCAAAGGCAGGACAGCCACCCCGAACCGCCGCTTGACGGCCGAGCCGCTGTTTTGAGTGCGCGCATCCATGCCGCCGCTTCCGCTGACATTGCGCGGCAAACGGGCCAAAGCGGTGGCGCGCTTCGCTCCGCCGCCGCACTCCGATGCAGAACAGGCGACCGGCATGCTCCGCACCAACCATTCTTGCCTGACACTCGTTCCGAGTCATCGGGAGGAACCCCGCGCGCATTGAAATTGCCTTTCCAGGCGCAGGTATGCGATACCTTTTCCGGCGAAGCGCCGCGCCAGGATGCAAACGTGTTCACCAGCGGCTCCAAACCATCCGAATCGCGCATTTTAGGCCCCGACCACAAAACGGCAGGAGTAGCCCAATGAAGATATCCTGGATAGTCCCCCTGTTCATGGGTTGCGTGGCGGCTTGGGGTATGGTTGAAACCCCGGCGACTTTCCCCGAACCGGACCAACTGCCGGTGCTGAAGGAACTCCCAGACCCCTTCCTCATGAATGACGGCCACCGCGTTTCCACGCCCGGGGAATGGGCCAAGCGCCGCGTGGAGATTACGGAGATGCTGCTCCATTACGAGTACGGACACCTCCCCCCCGCGCCCAAATCGGTTTTTGTTGAGGATGAAACGGTTCGCGAGGCATTCGACGGAAAGGCGCGTGTGCATGAGTTTGTGCTGCGCATGAACGGCAAGGACGGTTTCTCCATGCATGCCGGCGTGATTGTCCCCACCACGGGCGGCCCGAAATTCCCGGCCGTCGTGGCCGTCGATCCCGTGTTCCAGCCGCACGTGGAAACCACCGCGCGGCAGATCATAGAGCACGGTTATGCGTTTGCGGGCTTCGTGTACCACGACGTGGACAACGACAAGGACGACCGTTCCGCGGGGGTCTATCCATTCTATCCCGGGTGCGACGGTGCCAGCCTGATCATGTGGGCCTGGGGAGCCATGCGTGTGGCCGATTATCTTTGCACGCGCGGCGATATTGACACAGCGCACATGGCCGTGACGGGGCATTCGCGCTGCGGCAAGGCGGCCCTGCTGGCGGGCGCACTTGATGAGCGCTTCGCACTGGTGGCGCCGCACGGTTCGGGCGCGGGCGGGGCGGGCTCCTTCCGCATTCAGCCCAAGGGTGTGGAGACACTGGACTTCATCACCAAGCCAAACCGTTTTCATTACTGGTTTCAGCCGCGCCTGCGCGACTTCATCGACAAGGAGGACCGGCTTCCCTTCGACCAGCATTTCCTGAAGGCGCTGGTGGCGCCGCGCGCGCTGCTTTCCCTGGACGGACTGGGCGACCAGTGGGCCAATCCCGAGGGCACCAAGGAAACCTATCTGGCCGCGATGCCCGTATTCGCGTTCCTCGGCGCCGGCGACAAGAACCTGTGCTGGTTCAGGGAGGGCGGGCACGACCTGGTGGAGGAAGACTGGCGCGCCCTGTTGGACGCGGCGGACTTCGCCTTCTTTGGCAAGCCCCTTCCCGCCGGATTCAATGCGGTGCCGGCCGGCGCCGCGTCAACGCATTTCTCCTGGTCGGCACCCGCCGAGAATTCCGGGAAATGACGCATCCTGTGAGAATGGGCAGGCGGGTGCAGACTGCCGTCGTGGTCCTGACCGTGGCGGCCGCCGTCCTCCTTGCCTATCTCCCCATCCTGTGCGATGCCGATCCGCGCGTCCTGCTGGGCCGCGCGGACTTTTGGGGGTACTTTCTTCCGTCCGCACTCTACATGGACCATACCCTTCACTCGGGCGAATGGCCCTCGTGGAATCCGCTGGTGCTGTGCGGAACACCTTTCTCCGCCAATCCCCAGGCGGCGGTGTTTTACCCGCCCCACCTGCTGAGGGCGCTCATGGACTTCAGGCCAACGCTCCACAGCGCGGCAATAAGCCTGTGGTTTATGCAGGGGTTCCACATGCTTGTCCTCGCGACGGGCATGGCCCTGTTGTGCCGGAGCCACCGGCTGCGGTGGCTCCCCTCGTCCGTGGCGGCGCTTTCTTTCGCGCTGTCGGGAAGCATCGCGCTGCGCGCGACGCAGCATTGGCAGTTCATCGCGTATGCGGCATGGGCTCCCTGGATTTGCCTGCTCCTGCGCCGCCTGCTGGCAACCGCAACCCCCGCCGTGCTGCTGCGGCGAAGCATGCTCCTGGGCCTTCCGGGCGCGATGGCCGCGCTGGCGGGCTTCCCACAGTTGTGCCTGTATCTGGCGCTGCTCGCGGCGGTGTGCTCCGCCGGTTATGCGGCGGGCAGCCGGTCGCGCGTGCCCCTGCAGTCACGCGCCATGCAGGCCGCCGCGCTGTGCGCCGCAGGCGTGTTCGCCGCGGCGCTGTCCATGCCCCTGCTGCTGCCCGCCATGGAATTCGCCGCGCACTGCGCGCGCTCCAAAACGCCCGGCGAGGCAGGCATCCTGCCCAATCTCATCCCGGTCGATTTCCTGCACCATCCCGGGCAGGCGTTGAAAATACTGGTTCTCTTTCAGGGGTATGGGGCGATTCAGCTTGCCGGATTCCTGCCCGCCCTTCTCGCCCTTTGCGCGGCATGCCACAGACGCCGCGGCGAGGCGCTTCCGTACCTGCTGCTGCTGGCGGTGATGCTCGACTGCTGCATCGGTCCGCCCATGCCCTTTGCAACCCTGGTGGCAATTGTCGCGCCCTTCCATGTCGCCGAACCGGCGCGGGCTTCGGTGTTCGCCTGTTTCGCCGTGGCCATGCTCGCGGGCTTTGGGATGGACGCGCTCATCCGCCGGGAACGCGGAAGGCGGCGGGATTTCCTGCCGGTGCTTGCCGGACTGCTGGCGGTCGGCGCGCTGCTGGCGCTGTATTTTTGGGAATGGGATTCGCCCGAGTACCCCACGACCGGACTGGCCCTGTCCGCACAGGCGGCGGGGGCGGGACTGGTGATACTCATCCTGTTCGGACGCGCACCAGCCAGAGGCGTGCCGCTCGTGGCGGTTCTGTTGGCGGCGGAACTGCTTGTCTGCACCCGGACGGAAGTGGGCGCCGACATCCGGTCCTTCCCCTATCCGGGCGACCTGTCATGTCTGAACGCCCCCCCCGCCTTCTCCAAGGAGAACCGACGCGGATTCGGCGCGGAATGGCTGGAGAACCAGGGCATGCTCTCCTTTGAGCCCGTGGTAACGGGCTATGATCCGCTGATGCTGACCGCCACCCGGATGTTTCTTTGCGCTCCGAACCAGGAAAACCGCTACAACAGGAGACTTTCGGAAAACGAAACGGCACGCCAAAATAGCCGGGGGCTGGGGCTTGCCGCACGGATGCTGTGGCTCTTGCCGCAACCGCCGCCCGAGACGCCTCCGGGAAAAGATATTCATGTGGAGCGGACGACGCCTGAAGGCGGACAGGCAGCGCCGCCCTGCAGTCTTGCCCGGCCCTCTTCTTCTCAGGCAATCCCCTTTGACGCCCCTGCACCGGATGGCGCACAGCGTGCAACAATCAAGTCGGAGCCCTTCACGGTTCCCCGCCGCCATGCGGCGCTCACCATTGCCGGGGCCTCTCCGGAAGGAGCCGAGTCACGGGTGGATTTTGCTGACTGCGAAACAGGACAGACCTATCCGGGCCAGAATATCCGATGGCCCGGAGGCGGTGACACAATGAAGGCCGGGACTCTCCTGCCCGAGTTTCCCGCTGAAACAAAGAAGGTCTATCTTCAGTTGACCACGCCGCCTCCGGGCAGGATTACCCTGTCCGAAGTGTTTCTGCAGCACGATGAGGCGGATGAGGGCGAATTGTTGTCCATTGTCCAGGCCTCCGCCAACGAACTTGTGGTCCAGACCGCCCCTTTGCCCGACCAGAGACATCTGCTCTTTACCGGTTCTTCCTATCCCGGCTGGTCGGCAAGTGTGGACGGGAAACCTGCGCCCCTGCGCCAGGCTTGCGGTGTCTTTCAGTCGGTGCCCCTGGAACGGGGCGCCCACAGGATAGTCTTCTCCTATCACCCGACCCGTATCACCGCTGGGCTTGCCATTTCCGCCTGCGCGCTTGCGGTGACGGGGCTTGTCTTGGCACTGACACGGCAATCACGGCGCGGTCGGAAACGTTGAACAGCGAAACACACCGCCCACGAGGCCGCTGACCTTGCGGAAAGTCACCGTAACCTTGTCTTTGCCCTTTGTGAGTTCTGCCGGTATGGGATAGTCCACCCGGAGAAACACGGACGGCTTGGGCATTTCCAGTTCCTGCGTGGCGACGACCTTGCCGTCCACCTCGATATCGAACTTCCGTCCCACGTCGGAGCCCCAATAGACGCAAGAGAGCGTGGCGGGTTTCTGCGGGTCCACGGCGAGATCATAGCTGAGCCAGTCTTCGGCATGACGCCAGCCACGGCCCATGTGCATGCCGGAAACGCTGCTGCCGAACTTCAAGTTGTGGGCCTTTTCGGTGGGCGAGTCACCCGGTTCCACCGTATCAATGGGACCCGCGCCGCCTTCGTCAAAAGCGGCCATGATGTCTTTGAAAAGCGCGGGGTCCGCCGCAATGCGCAAGTCGGCTATGAACACATCACCGCCTCCGGCGTCGCTGACGCGAAAATCAGCGCCTGCATTTTCGCGGCCCGTGAACAGGGCGCCGGGCAGGCTCACCACAGCCTGATGCCAACCCTCTTCCGCCGGGTATTCGACCGGTTGGACGCCGGTGTAAGGACCACCAACACTGTCCAGCGCGTCATACTCGACCAGCAGTTTTCGGCCGGCTTTTCCGTCCGCGTGGTAGTCGATGGTCATTTTCATTTCCTGTCCCAGCCCGTGAAGCACCGAACCCGCAGGCACGGCAAAATAGATGTGCGGCTTGAGATGTGCGGCGTCGCTGCCAACGCATGCGCGACCACCCTTTTCGGTGCGGATAGCCGCGCCGTCTCCCGCCTCCGCGGGAATCACCCGGGGCTTGACGCCGGCCAGGTCCTTCTCGGTGTTCCCAAGAATGCCCGCCACCGCCGCGGCACTCTCGCGGTTGACAAAAGGTTCCGCCAGCGGCGCCACCAGCGCGCGGGCGTCGGCATCGCGCCCGGCACGCTGAAGCGCGGCCGCCATGGCCATGATGAGGCGGCCGCTGTGGGCGGTCAGTTCGCGGTCCGCGACAAGTTCGTCGCAGGTCTTGCGCAGGTCATCGACGGGACCGTCTTTCCCCGACGCATCAGCATCGCGCAGGAAATCAAGCACGCGGTTCTGCTTCACCAGCGACCTGTGGCGGTCGCTGTCTTTGGGGACGACGGGCCAATAGAGCCCGTAGCGTTCGCCAATGATGCCGCTGACCGGCTTGAAGGTGATGGTGAAGGGCTGCCCTTCACTGACAAAGGTCAGCGGCCTGCCGTCCACCGGCTTGAGCCAGGAAAGATCGTCTGTTGTCTCGGCGAGGAAGTACCACGCCTTCTTGGCCTTTTCCGCGTCGGGCATGGGCGTGACGGGCTCGTTGGCGATGACCGGTGGCCGGTTGGGCTGGTCGTCCACGACGCCCGCCAAGACGATTGGCCCATACATGAACGCCTCGATATTCGGGTCGTCGGGCAAGGGGGCGGCATGCAGGCACATGGGCAGGTCCATATGCACCTGGTCCCCGTCATTCCACAGGCGTGTTATGGTCATCCACCTGCCCGGCGCATTGGGAATCTCGAACGGCTCGCCGTTTACCATAATCCGCACGCCGGTTCCCGCCCATGCGGGAATGCGCAGTTTCAGCGCAAACTCCGCCGGATTGGCGAGATTGACAACAAGGCCCGTCCCCGCCTCTTCCGGAAACGCAGTATGCTGTTCGACGGTAATACCTTTCTCGGTCCACTCCAGCCTTGACGGAATGAACAGATCGACATAGACCGAATCGGCATCATGGAAGTAAATGCTGTCGGCGAGTTTGGAATAGGACTCGGCGCCGGTTCCCGTGCAGCACCAGAAGGCGTCACAGGGCGTTCCGAACACCCGCTGGAAGCCGCTGTCCTGCGGCACGTAATACTCCAGCATGCCCGATTCCGGCTCCTGTGTGCCCAGGATACCGTTGAAGAAGGCACGCTCGTAGTAGTCTCCGAAGTCCGGATCGGCCGTGGCGCAAAGCAGGTGCCGCGTGAGCCGGAGCATGTTGTAGGTCTTGCAGGTCTCATGATTGCTGCGCGACAGGGTATTGGCCAGTTTGAAGGGCTCACCCCACATCTCGGCATTGGTGCTGCCGCCGGTGGCGAAGGAGCGTGCGTTGACGACGCGGTCCCAGAAGAATTCCGAAAGGTACTCGTAACGCGGGTCCTTCAGCAGTTCATAACGGCGGATGGCGCCAACAACGAGCGGGATGTGCGTGTTCCCATGGCGGCCTGTGAGGTTGTCCACCCCCCGCGCCAGAGAATCCAGGAAAGAACTCTTCTCGAACTTCTCGGCCAGTGCCCGGTGGACCGGGTCGCCGGTAATGCCATAGAGATTCCACAGCGCCTCGCAAAAGCCCCCCTCCTCGGTCCTGTCGAGAATCTTGTTCCATTCCTCATGGGAGTACTTTTCGGTGCGTCCGGCAAAGTAGGCGGCCATGCCCTTCATCATGTCCAGCGCCTGCGCATTGCCGCAGAGGGTATATTGGTCATAAAGTCCGGCCATGACCTTGTGCATTGTGTAGAAAGGGGCCCACGGCAGATTCTTGCCCGATTCCAACCGGTCCCAGAAAGACTCGGGAAACGCGGAGAGATACCCGCCGCCGAGCGCCTGCTGGCACTTGGCAATTTCACCCACCATGAGATTGCCGCGCTGGAGCAGGCGGTCGTCGCCGGTGCTGGCGTACATGAGGGCGCAGGCTGAGAGGTAGTGGCCGATGAAATGTCCGCGCACCTCGATTGCAGGCCCTTCCCAGCCCCCCAGCGGTTTGCCCGGCGCATCCAGTCCCGCGTTCTTGCGGAAGGTATACAACAGCCGGTCCGGCTCCAGCGAAAGCAGGTAGCGCAGGTTGGTTTCCTGGGCGGTCTTGAGCCGTCCGTCCAGCAGGCGCACCTGGGTCATCCCGAAGGGCTGGAGTTTCATCACGCCCCCCTCCTCCCCTGCTTCGGATACAGCACAGAAGAGGCAGCATAAAGCTGCCAACAGCGACACCAGCAAATGTGGGACAGCCGCCCTCGGCTGTCGTTCCCATACAGCCCCAGCCCGGCGGCCAACAACAAATCCTCTGGGATGACAGGCGAGGACGCCTGTCCCACATTTTCTCGGCGGGCACAAACCGGTCATGACAAACACCCCGTGCTGTTGGCTGAAAAAGACCACAAAACGGCATTGCCTGTGATTCTAACAGGAGCGGTCCTTTCTTGGGAAACCGGAAAGGACTGAACGGAGTCTTGTACCAAGGGTGGTTTCATGCTGACTGAACCAATCCAACCCCGGACAAACCGAAAGGATCGTCCCATGCTGACGTGGGTGGTTTCCGTACTGATTGTTGTTGGCGCCGATTCCGCAACCGCCGACGACGCGAACGCATCGTGGCTGCCGGAAGGCCACCACGTGCTGAACATTGCCCTGCCGCCCGCGCCGGAAAACCGGAATCCCGAATTCCCCGTGGTCGTCGAACCGTTCATTGAGCACGTCCGCGGCACGGTGGAAGGCGTTTCGGCGGAGGGTGCCACGGGCATTACGGTGGACGCCGCTGGCAATCTGGCCGTGTCCAGGGAACCCAAACCCGCGCTGAAAGACGGCGAAGAAATCAATGCGCGGGCGGAGGCGGGCGGCGTGGTCTGGTGCGGCACGGACCGGGGGCTGTACCGAAAAGAGGGCGACGCATGGAAACACCACGAATCCTACGGGGTGGACGGGCCTTTGGCCACCAAGATTACGGCGCTGGCCTGCGATTCGGACGGGGGCCTTTGGGTGGGAACACCGATTGGCCTGAGCCTGCTGAAGACGGACGGCACCTGGACACAGGTGCAGGGCAAACAGGGCATGCCATGCGAGAATGTAACCGCGCTGGCCTGCGCCGCCAACAATGATCTTTGGATTGGAACCACCTGCGGCGCGATCCTGTACAAGCCCCGCGAGACCGGCCGCAAATGGTTTTATCGCCAGGGCAAACGCTATCTTCCGGGCGACCGGGTGTTCGCCGTGGCGCTTGCCCCGGCGGGAATGCCCGCCTACTTCCTGACCGACGGCGGCATCGGCAGAATAGAGGCGGCGCCGCGCACACTGCTGGAAAAGGCGGAGATTGTCGAGAAGCGGCTGAACGAGCGGCACCGCCGGCTGGGCATGGTGGCAGCCTGCCTGCTGGACAATGCGGAAAACCCGACTGCCCATGTGCCCACGTGCAGCGACAACGACGGCCTGTGGACCGCCTACCATGTGGCTGCCATGTCGCTGTGTTACGGCACGACCAAGGATGAGACCGCCAAGTCCTCGGCGACAGAAAGCATGCATGCGCTGTACATGCTGGAAAACGTTTCGGGTATTCCGGGACTGGTGGCGCGCAGCGTGCTCCCGCCGGAAATTGCCAGAACAATGGACGAGAAATGGCAGCCCGCCCCGGACGGGTCCATGTACTGGAAGAGCGACACGTCGAGCGACGAAATAGACGGGCACTATCTGGCGTTTTACACGTTCCACGAACATATCGCCCGGCATGACGAGGCGGAGAAGAAAATTCTCGTTGATCAGGTTCGGGCACTAACCGACCGGCTGGTGGACAACGGCTACCAGTTGATCGACTGGCACGGAAAACGGACCCAATGGGGGTATTGGGACCCGAAATCCATGAACGAGAATCCCATGGGCGCAATGGAAGCCGGAATCAACAGCCTGCAGATGCTCTCTTTCCTGAAGGTGGCGCACCACATCACCGGCGATGAAAAGTACGAACAGCACTACCGCGACCTTGTCGTCGAACACGGTTACCTGAACAACATCCTGCTCACCAAGAAGAGCTTCCCCGACGAGAACAACCATTCAGACGATCAGTTGGGCTTTGTGGCCTGGTACCCCATACTGCAACTGGAAACGGAGCCCAAAATCCGCCGGGCACTGGTAACGGGCGTGCGCAGACACTACGAAATCGTGCGTCCCGAACAGCCCAGTTTCTACACCTTTGTGACGGCCACCGTGGCGCCGAACCAGTCTGATATTCTCGGGGCGGTGGAAAACCTCCGCCAAATACCCACAGACCGCCGCATGTGGTGCCAAGACAACACCCGGCGGGCGGATGTGGCCTTCTCGGAACGCCCCAACCGCTTCGGCAAGCCGGTGCTCACCCGGGTGCTGCCCGCCGATGAACGCGCCTTCGACAAATGGAGCACCGACCCCTACCTGCCGGAGGGCGGCGAGGACGGCCGTTTTGAAGACGACGGCGCGGCCTATCTGCTGCCCTACTGGATGGGCCGCTTCCATGGATTTATTGCCGAGAAACAGGCGCAGAATGCAACGAATTGACGCGCCTATTGTTCCGTCTTCAACCGCAGCACAGTGAGCGAGTGGGCCGGAAACTCATAGTCGAACTTGTCGCCCGAAACCTTGACGGATTGTTCGCGCGGCACAATCTTCACCGGTTCGTCCAGCGTGTTTTCCGCGGCATCATCGGCATCGGCCAGCACGACGGCCGAGCCCTCCCGCACCCTGACGCCACCGTCCAGGCGAACTGAAGTCCTCTGCGCGTCGCCGCCAAAGTTGACCACTTTCAGCAACAGGTCGCCGTCTTTCCGGCCGGCCACAGCGGCCATCAGCGACGGGGCAGCGATATCCTCGTCATGAACGACTTTGCCGTCCAGCAGGCAGCGAACATGCGTCGGTGCAACCTCGACCCGAATGTCGTACCATCGCCCGGTTTCCACTACCCCGTCCACACGGCTGCCCAACGGTGTCTTCTGCCCGTTGCCGCACACTTCGATGCCGTGCGCGTTGTTTTGCCAGCCGCCGATGTTCCACCAGGCCCAGTTAATCCCGTCACGGACATTGAACATGACCAGGAAGCCCTCGCTTCCCGAAATCTTGCGGGCTCTGAGCGTGATGGTGTATTCGTCCCATGCCGGGTCCCCGACGGTGGACCGCACGTCCGTGTCCGGCGACATCTGACGATACGCACCATCCGCGGCGGACCAGTCACCCCGTTCCGGTTTCCACATGGCGGCGTTTGTGGAGAAGGCGTTGTCGAAAAGCACGTTGTCGCCCCGGGCAACTTTGAAGTCCCTGAACTCCGCCTGGGTGTTCCAGGTGGCCAAACCGACTTTGCCGCCGCCCTTGGAACCGGATTGCGGGGCATCCAGGACAACCGGATAGACGCCGTCGCACCGGTATTCGCTGAAAAGCTTTTGAACGTAATAGGACGGGGTCCCGCAAACGCGGTGATTGTCAAACTGGATGGCGTCGGGATTCCACGTGCGGTCGTTCACATGCACAAACAGCGGCGCATAGGAGCACATGACCACCTGGTCGCCGTTGCGCTCCATGCCCGTCATGAATGCGGCCTCGGCCAGGGCGGCGCGCATATTGCCCTTGCCGCAGGATTGCACCACCGCGTATTCACCCACATATATTTTGGGCTTGTTTCGGTCGTGCTTGTCGTAGTGATGCGTCTGGGCAAGGAAGAATTCGGGATCGGAATAGTAGTGGTCGTCGAAAATGTCCACCGGCGCGCCTTCCACGGGCACGTTGGAGACAAGCTGAATCTCCGGATATTTCGCCCTGACGGCATCGGCGAAAGCCTTGTAGTGGGCGCTGTAATCACCGCCTGAATTCTCGTTGCCGATCTCCATATATTTCAGACCGAAAGGTTTGGGATGGCCGGCAGCCGCGCGAACCGCGCCCCATTTCGACCCGGCAGGGCCGTTCGCGTATTCTATGGCGTCCAGCGCGTCCTGAATCCACGGTCCCAACTGGTCCACGGGCACGATTTCAGGATTGCGGCCCTGGCAGCTCATGCCGCAGTTGACCACGAACAAAGGCGCGGCGCCGATGTCTTCGCACAGTTGAAGCAATTCATGATAACCAAGACCGTTGGTGGAGCAGGAGCCCCAAAGATTCCAATGGTTCGGACGTGTCTCGACGGGACCAATCGTGTTCTTCCACCGCAGCATCGTGTCCCTGCAGAATCCCTCAACGAAACAGCCGCCGGGAAAACGAATGAATGAGGGCTTCATGTCTTCCAGCATTTTGGCCAAATCCGGACGCAACCCGTTGGGCCGGTCTTTGTAGGTTTCCCCGGGAAACAGCGACACAACGTCGATCCAGAACGTGCATGCCGTCCTGGCGCTGATAACCAACCGCGCGCCGTTGTCCGTGGCGGTGCTGGTCAGTTCGCCTTCAAACTTCTTCCAGTCACCCGTGAGGCCGGTGATATCCTGCGACGCATAGACCCTCGCGCCGTCCGCTGATTCGAGCGACACCGTCAGCGGCCCGGCAAATCCGTCCTGCGCGCAGGCAAAGAGGGAGAAGTTGTAACCCGCACCCTGTTTGAGCGCGATGCCCCAATAGCCGCTGTTGGCCACACCCACGCGGCCTGCCGCCGCTTTTGCGGCAACTTTCAGCGACGCGCGCTGCGCGTCGTTCAGGCGCTTCGACTCGTCCAGCGCCATGTCCCCGTCGCCTTCGGCACCGCGCACCAGAGACCAGCCCGGTATGGGGCTGTCGATCTTATACTCCATGGACCAACCCGCCGGGGTGCAGAGCTTTCCATCCTTGATCGCGCAGTGTTCGGGCGGCAATGCATCCTCAAAGGAACGGTTGCGGACCAGTTCCGCATAGAGCCCGCCGTCGGCTGCGTGGTTGATGTCCTCGTAGAAGATGCCATACAAAGATGGACTGACCGGACGCGGTACCTGGCCCATGTCCACGGTCAACTCAGCGGCCCGCACCGCCTCCGCACATGACAGCACCGTCAAACACACCGTTATCCAACGCTTCATTACCGTCCTCCTGGAGAAGAGAGCCTGCCGGGCATTCTTGGCAACACACGCGGGACTAGGATACAAGGACGGCACCGTGCATGTCACGCGCGGAATGCCGGTACCCTTTTATTCCTTTGCCTCGACAGGCCGCACGGAAAAGTTGTCGAAGCGCGCACAATTCCAGCCGGTGCCGAGGCCGGCCATGCCGGTCGAGAAACTGTCATCTTCTCCGACGGTGATTCCGTTGCCGTCCACAGCGAGCGAGAGCCGGGGACCGGCGAAACGCATGACCATGGTGTGCCACGGACCTTTTCCGAGTTCGACGCGGCCGGAATCGAGTTCCTTGTCCACCGCAAGCAATTTCCACGCGCCATCCTGATAAAGCCTGAAGCAGTAACCCTCCGGCGCTTCAGCGCTCTGGGGACACTTGCCGACGCGCCCATAAACCGCGGCGTAGCCGGTGCCTTCGATCATCACGTCACAGGACAACTGGCAGTTGTCCCATGCGGTGGAACCGATCACCGTGTAGGGTTCCGGCGTGGGATGGGCGGCCCATTCTATGCCCTTTTTGTCGATGCACTGCCGCAGACAGTTTCCGGTCTTTTTTGCGCCTTCCGCGACCTCAAAAACACCGCCCTGATCGGAGAAGTATCGTGCCATTTCCCCGGGTTTGGACTTTTCAAAATCGTCGCTATAGGGACACGGAAAGGCTGCCGGTTCGGGCGGAGTGGTAAATCCTTTCTCGTGTCCGGCCGTGTTGGTCAGCGAATAGATGCATTCCGGCTCCAGGACCATCTCGAATTTTCCCCACCTTGTGGACAGGTCGTCCATGCGCTCAAACTGCTTGTCCCTGTTGCTGCGCCAGACACGAAAAGCATCGACACGCAGACCGCCCTCCGGCTTCCAGACAACCGATTGCTCCTTCTTGGCGTCCATGGTCTCAACGATAATGCTGAAGTCTTCTCCGTCGTCCCGGTCCCGAAGGGAAACATAGCTGCCGCCCTCCGGGAACAGTCCACAGGACTTTTCCAGATAGCGCCAGCCCGGCTGGACAAACTGGGTGGTGTGGGCAATGGCCCAAAGCGCGGGCTGGACCTCGTAATGGCCGGACCAGGGTTCATTGGCGCGCATGGGTCCTGAACCGGGAAGCGGCAGGGTGTCGTAATATGACGTGATCAGGCTCCAGATGATGGTCTTGGTCATGCCGCCAACGATGTGATTGCGGTTGAAAATCATGGCCAGCGAACGCGCGCCGTGTTCCCAGTCGCCGTTCCACGGCCCGTCCTCGCTGGACCACAGCGGCTTGCCCGTCTGTTTGGCCTCCGGGATGGCGTTGTACAGCAGTCCCGGTTCATCCTTGATGCGCAGCATGCCGGGGTAGTGTCCGCCAACGGCATGGATCGCGTCCATCAGCGCCTCGTCCCTGAGCATGGGCTTGGCAATTTCCCAGGGCTTGCGCGTGCATTGGTCGGCGGCAACGATGCGCACCCTGCCCAGATTCCCGCGGTCAAGGGTCTTGCGCAGCAGTTTAATCCACTCCGTGTCGTAGGGCATCTCGTTCCAGATACCGCAGAAGTCGATATCCAGGTCGTGGTACTCCTTGGCACCCCTGATAAATGCTGCGATGTGGTCGGCGTTGTCCTGCGTGTAAAACTTCTTCTGGTTGCGCTTCTTCACCGCCTCCGCAGACAGGCCGTCAGGGCCGGGGTCATCCTCCACCGCCCCGGCGCCAATCCATTCCGGAGCGCCCCACTGCAGGATGTCCAGCAGGATGGCCGGGTTTCGTTTCTTCGCTTCCTTCATCAGCCACCACTCATAGCCGCGCTCAAAGTATTCCGGCCTCGGGTGCTTCCACTCCTCTCGGGTCCGCGCAAAGCCCGGCTCGACCCCGTCCGTCGAGTTGATATCCCCGCCGATCTCCACCTTGAGATGCTGGAACGACGCACCGTACCGGGGCTTGAACAGATAGTCCAGAATCTCACTGCGCTGCGGTTCGGGATACTCCATCAGCAAACGCGAGGAGGCCCCCGCGCTCAGCGCGCCGATACCCTCAAAGACCTTCCCCTCGGACGTTCCGTCAATAACGATTTCAAAGGCATGTGCTTTGCAGACAAAGGCGAGCACCGCCAAGACAACTATTGCGCAACGCGCCATGTCCAAACCTCCTGAAGCATGAACCCCGCCGCAGTTCGCGGCGGCCAGACTTGGGACATGTTACAGGGTACGGACAGGATGTGTCACGCAAGAGGCTTGTTCTAACCCCAATCCGCACCCAATTTTTGGCTGGTTGCAGGGAAACCCAATAAGCACGCGCTTTGTGGCTGCGGCGTCTCCGCCGCAGATTATCAAGGAGTTATGCAGACTGCGGCGAGGACGCCGCAGCCACGAAACGTATCCGCATGCGCCATCCCATCACAAACAATTCTTACGTGCGGATTCTGGTCTAATATAGTGGGTGATCCTGATTGGGCCATATGATCCGGTCGCCAGAGCCCAAGAACTTTCATCATTGCAGGGGGGGAACGCGGTCCGACGCGGCAATCCATATTCGCCGGACTTGGTCGCATGCGTCTGCAGGCAGAAGAGCTTGCTTTGTCCGCAATGACGGTCTTGTCTTTGCCCGTTACCGTGCGTAGCCGAAGCTCATCGGCGGCGCGGAGAAACGCCCGTCCTTCAGTCCCACTGTCGCACCGCATTCACGGTCGCCTTTCAGCGTGTCTTCTTTCATCACACACACGGTCTTTGGCGTGACCCCGGTGACAATCACCTCCGCCGTCATGCCGCTCTGGTTTACCCAAAACAGCGTGTCGCCCGCGTATGCGCCGCTGACATGGCATGGATGGGTCGAGTCGCAGCGGCGCACCGCATCTCCCCCCTTGGTGAACCGGCAAAACGCCGCCCAGGGGTAATAGACGGGCCGCACCCTGTAGTCATTCCGCTCGTGGTCCCACAGGCCATAGTTCATGAGCCCGCCGCCGGGGTAGTACATCTCGTGCAGGCACCAGATGGAGAACCCCGCAATGCCCTTGTTCAGCCCCTCGATCACGAAGGCCGAGGTCCAAATCGCGTAGGGATAAGTCTCCATGATGGGGTTGTCCATCGCGCCCGAGCGGTTGTCCTGGAAGCCGAACTCGGCGATGATAAGCTGTTTTCGCGGCGTGCGGGTGGACAGCAGTTCAAGCCGCTCATCAAGGAACAGACTCATCAGCGGTCTGCTCGCCGCCTGCAAATAGCGGTGTGATGCAAAGTGGTCGGCCAGTCCGAAGTAGGCGTCGTCATTCACGCACCTGGAAAAGAACTCGAATCCGCCCGTGTCGTCCGACCCGACAATGCCCATATCCAGCCCGCGCCGGACGAATTCCGCCTTCACCTTCTCGTGCAACGCGCGGAACAGTTCGTGTGTGCCACCCGAGCCCATGAAGTAGCCGTTCGGCTCGTTGCTCAGCGTCCATTCCTTCACGCAGGTGTAGCCCTTGACCTTGATGAGGTGCTCCATCAGCGCACCCATGCCGTGGGCAAACTTGTCCGGGTCGGCATAGGGCGCCTTCACGCCCCATTCGACACCCACCACATTTACCCGCGCACCGAGCCGCTGGTACTGGTCGAGTGTGCGGTAGTGGCTGCGCATATTGTCCGAATTGAAGTCGAAGGTTTCCCAGTCATCAGACGGGTTAAAATCCTTGTACCAGAAAAACATGCGCACCCAGTCGGGCTGCATGAAGTCGATGCGGCCCTCGCGTATTGCATAGTCGGCTTCCGTCACCCCGTGCCCGGCATTCTCCTTGTTGTAGAACCAGCCGTCGTCCTCGGCGCCGAACCCGATCAGCTTGCCGCAGACTACCTGGTCAGTGACGTTCAGCGTCACCGGACCGTCCAGCGGCTGCATGGCCGGTCCGTCGGTCATGACGGCGCGGACCCCGGTGAACGCGCCCTCGCCATGGCCGTTGACCAGCAGGCCGATGCGGCACAGCGTTGTCGCTTCCGGGGCGATGGCCATCGTGCGAAGCATGGTCCATTGTCCGTCACGGGTGGCCATGCCCGACTGCTCGAAACTGACCCGCGTGTCGTCCGCCTTGTGGAATTCAATGACCATGTAGGCCCCCGCGCCGTCGCGGATGTTGCGACCCAGCGCCTCCGCCTCCGCCCGCACCAACTGCCCCGGCTTCGCGGGGAAGTCCTGGTAAATGAGCGGATAGGCAGGCTTCACCGTGTCGGGCACCACAATACGCCCGGCCGGGCGGTCCTGTTCCTTCACCGCCTCCATCACCACCTCGGCTGCGGCGCTGGAATGCTCCCAGCCGTCCATGCCGTTTTCGAAATCGGGGTTCTGCAGCAGATTGGGCAAAGCCCCCAGCATCAGTAGGGACAGTATGGCAACCATTGAATGGGGCACTCCTGTGTTTTCGAATAGACAAGGCGAAGCGTACCTGCGGTTTCATGCCGTTGTCCAATACCGGGAACGCCGAACCTCTTAGGTCCCCCCTTGAGGGGGGTGACCGCCGAAAGGCGGTCGGGGGGTGTTGTTCTTGGTCTTGGATGGCAGCGTACACCCCCCGGCCCTTCGGGCCTGCCCCCCTTAAGGGGGGACCAAGGCATGCTGCCGGCGCTCCCGGTGAGGACGGTGCGCTCCGCTTCGCTTCGGACATCCTACAAATTCGCCAGCGCTTTCTCGATTTCCCCATAGGCTTCCCCGGCCCAGGGCGTGGCCTTGAATACCTCCGCATCCACGTCCGCATCACGTCCCTTGCGCATGTCATAGGGGGCGATCACGATGCGCGTGTGATCCAGCCCCACCTTTGCCACGATGAAAAACACTTCTTCAATGGCCCGGTTCCCGATGGGGATGCAGCCGACGGTTTTCTTTCCCCCGTGAATGAATATCTCGCCGCCCAAGTGTTTGCGCCCTTCCTTCTTTGCCGCGGCCGTCTCGAGTGCGTTCGGATAGCCAACCTCAATGGAAAGGTGAAAGCTGCTGTTCGGGTTGAGTGTCGTGGCCGCATACACCCCCTCAGGAATCTGCTTGTCGCCTTCCCGTACTTTTGGGCCAAGTTTGCCGGAGAATTTTGTGAAGGGATAGCTTTTCAACAACCGGCCTTTGGACCACAGTTCCAGCCTTTGCTCGCGTTTGAACGCGGCAATCGTCAGCGTATCCCCGGCCTCCGCGGCCAGTTGAACAATCTCGGGCCGCTTGTTTTCCAGCATCTTCACCACGCCCCCAATCGACTTGCTCCCCAGCAGGCTTTGCATCAGGTCTGGAGGGTACACCGCCACCCAGACCAGCCCGGCGACCACGACGAGCTGGAGGCACAGTTGAATCACGCGCTTTCGGTCCGTGATTTGCGTCATGGCAGTCACTCAACCTCCTGGGTGCATTCTTGTCCATCCGATACAGCGGGTGCAAACGGGCATATCCATATCCATGTGTCCTGTTCTGCCAAACCGGGAGCGCCGCGACAATGATCGGGGGACTGTGCTACATTTCTCGCGGAGGTGCGGGCTGCATAGGCAGTTTGCAGGGGCGCACGACAAGACAGAATTAAAGGATGCACGATATGAAGATGATCGGCTGTTTGGGCGCTGTCGCATTAGCCGCGTTGCTCGCGCTGACCCTGAGTACCCCGGCCACTGCCGCGGAATCCTGCTGTTCCGGCAGTTCCTGCTGCGCCAAGGGCGGGCTGGTCTACGATTTCGAGACCGGCGACCTGCAGGGCTGGGCCGTGGCCTGCGGCAAGTTCGGCAAACTCGTCAGTGACCGGGAGAAGGCGCGTAACACGCCGAACACGCCCTATCCGAAACAGGGCAAGTATTACCTGAGCACGACCGAACTGCCCGACGGTAATTATGACGACGGCATGACGGGAATCGTTGTTTCGCCCCTCTTCCGCCTCTGCGGTCCCAAGCTCTCGCTCATGGTCGGCGGCGGCTCCGGCCCCGACACCTATGTCGCGCTTTGCGCGCCCGACGGGCGGGAACTCCGTACGGCGTCCGGCGCCAATGCGGAGGCCATGACCCATGTGGAATGGGACGTCGCCGAGTATGCCGGCAAGACGGCCTATCTCGCCCTGATCGACAATTCCAAGGGGGCCTGGGGCAACATCTCGCTCGACGACGTGCATATCCCCGGGGAATTGGTGCCCGCCGAGATGCCCAAGGAGTCTCTGGAGACGCGCGCGGCGGCGCGCGAGGCGCGGCTGGCGGAGGAAAAGAAGGTGCATCAGGCCTATGCGGTAAAGCGGCGGGAAGAGCTGTTGTCCGAAGACCTGCTCTTCAATCAGGGCGAGACGCGCGTCTATTCTGGCGACAACCTTGGTGCCGTCAGTCTTCCGGTGGGCGGCATTGCCGCGGGCTGCATCCAGATGGACGGCAGGGCCCGCATGGCACTGTGGCAGATATTCAACAACCATCAAAGTGCTGCCGTGCCCAATACTTTCTTTGCGTTGCGCGTGAAACAGGACGGCGAACCGGTGGTGCGCGCGTTGCAGACCGAGGCGGTCGGTCCCTTCGCGCCCATGCCGTCACTCACGTTCCGCGGCGAATATCCCTTCGGCTGGTATGACTTCGAGGATGCGGAGCTCCCCGTCAGGGCAAGCATGGAGGTGTTCTCGCCGCTGGTGCCGATGGACCTGCGCGACTCCGCCATTCCCTGCGCGGTATTCACCATCACCGTGCGCAACACGAGCGAAGCCCCGGCCGAGGTGTCGCTGCTGGCCAGCGCCCGCAATGCCGTCGGCATTTCGGGGCGCACCGGCAAGGAACCGGGTTTCGATGAACAGTACGACGGCAACGCCAACACCGTTTCCCAACAGGAGGGCTCGACCTTTCTGGAAATGACCTCGGCGCTGCCAAAAGACGCGCCCGGCTACGGAACAATGGCCCTTGCCGGCGTGAACGCAGAAATGGGCGGCATGGCGGCGTGGGAGTCTCCCGACGCGCTTCTGGGCGCGTTCAGCGCTGAAGGCGCGCTCTCCGGACCCACGGCGGCGAAGGCGCAGGAAAAGGGAAAGACCATCGACGGTGCGCTGGCAGCGCCGTTCACGCTGAAACCGGGTGAGTCGCGCACGGTTACTTTCGTGCTTGCGTGGAATTTCCCCAACGTGGTCAATGGCGCGCCCGGCTGGGGCGGCGAGGGCAACCATTACACCGTGGTCTGGCCCACCGCCACGGACACGGCCCGCGAGGTGTGCGCGCGCCTGCCCGAACTCACCGAGAAGACCCGCCGTTACCACGATGCGCTTTACGACTCCAGCCTGCCCCACTGGCTGATTGACCGCGTGTCGTCGCAGGTGGCCGTGCTGCGCGCGCGCACCTGTTTCTGGACGCGCGACGGGTATTTCGGCGGCTATGAGGGCTGCGGCGGCAAAACCGGCTGCTGCGAGGGCAACTGCACCCATGTCTGGCACTATGCCCAGGCCCATGCGCGTCTCTTTCCCGAACTGGCCCGCATGATGCGCGACCAGGATTTCAAACACCAGTACCCCGACGGCGGCGTGCCGCACCGGCACCTGCCCAAGACCGAGCCGGCCACCGACGGGCAGTTCGGCACAATTCTGGGCGCATGGCGCGAATACCAGACCAGCACGGACCGCACCTGGATCGACGCACAGTGGCCCGCAGTGAAGAAGGCCATGGAATACGCCATCAGGTCATGGGACGCCGACGAGGACGGCGCGCTGGCCGGACGCCAATGGAACACGCTCGACGACGCGCTCGGCGGCAGCACCACCTGGATGGGCTCGCTTTACCTGGCCGCGCTCAACGCCTGCGGGGAACTGGCGCGGCTGGAGGGCGAAAATGATCTCGCCGGACGATATCTGAAGATTCGTTTATCAGGTGCCAAGATTCAGGATGAGACCCTGTTCAACGGCGAATACTATATCCAGAAGCCCGACGCCGAGCCGCGCAGGGACTACAACGACGGCTGCGCCATCGACCAGTTGATCGGCCAGTGGTGGTCCTGCCAGACAGGTCTTGACCGGTACTACCCGGAAGACCACATGCGGTCCGCCATGAGCGCACTGTTCAACAGCAACTTCCGCGCCGCGTTCTACGGCGTGCCCCAGTTGCCGCGCAAGTTCGCCGACGACCCGGACGCGGGACTGCAGATGATCTGCTGGCCCAAGGGCGGCAAGCCCGCCGACGACCACCGCATCTTCTATGCCGACGAGGTCATGACCGGCTTTGAATACTCCGCCGCCGCCATGATGATCCACGCAGGACTCCTGCGCGAGGGCTTTGCCGTCGCGCGCGCCGTACACGACCGTTACGACGGACGACTGCGCACGGGGCTCACTGCGGCGGACACGGCGTCCTGGGGCTACAGCGGCAACCCCTTCGGCGACGACGAATGCGGCAAGTTCTACGCGCGCGCCATGAGTTCATGGTCGCTGCTGACCGCATGCCAGGGTTTCCAGTACAACGGTCCCGAAGGCCGCATCGGCTTCAAGCCCGTCTGGAGACCGGAAGACCACCGCAGCTTCTTCACCGCCGCCGAAGGCTGGGGCGTGTTCTCGCAGAAGCGCGGTGAAGACAAGCTTGATGCTGTCATTGACCTGCGCTATGGAAAATTGGGGCTGAACGGCATCGAATTCACTGCGGGCAGCGACTGGCCGGGAGTGAGCGTCACCGTGCATGTGGACGGTCGTGCCGTACCCGCAACAGCGACGATGACCGGACCGAATATTGCCGTCACCCTCGCCGAGCCGCTCCAACTCGCCGAAGGCGAGAAAGCGGAGATCGAACTGACCGCAGCAAAATAGTTGCAAGTTGCAGGGTGGGTGAAGTTTTGCGCAGCAAAACGAAACCCACCGTCTTTGGCTTGTAGTGTATAGGCACGGCACGCTCCGCACGGATGCGCACACCTTACCGGGTCGTCAACGCCGCCGGGGGACAACGCCGCCGGGGGACAACGCCGCCGGGGAACTGCCACCATTTCAAGCCAGGGTTCTGACCACTTCAGGCAAGAGGTTGAACTGGAACATGGTGGCTGTACCCGTGTCCGGCGCTCCCACCGACGTCGCTTCACGGGTACAGGCACCTGTTTCCGGTGCAGGACATTATTGGGAGACTGAAGCTTATTGGCGGATACGGGAGCCAGTCCCCCCGCGGCAAGAAAAGGGCCGGCAGGGATGCCGGCGCTCCCAGTTAGAACAGCATCATATTCCGCGGCGGTTCCTGAGGGGTGCTGTGCAGCGCCTCGATCATGCCTGCGGCATCGACTTTTCCCGCCTTTACAATCGGCCGCGCCGACTGCCGCAAGCCTGCGGGCAATGCGCTGGCGGGGGACAGGAACACCGGCTTGCGCTGGGCGATGCCGTGGCGGGCCGTGGCGATGCTGCCGCCGGTCTTGCGCGGTTCGATCACGCAGACCATGCGCGACAGCGCGGCGATGAGCCGGTTGCGGCCCACGGCCGCAAAAGTGCGCCACGGCTGGAACGGATGCACCTCGGAGATCAGCAGCGCCGCGCCGTTGCGCAGCGCTTCGGCCCAGGCGGGCGGTGTGGTGTGGTGCAGAATCCCCTCGGGCAGCACGATCACGGTACGTCCGAAGCACGCCAGCGTTTTGTCATGCGCGGCCGTGTCCACGCCCTGCGCGCCGCCGCTGACGACCACGGCGTTCTGTTCGGTCAGGAGCGCGGCGCATTTCTGCGCCAGTGCGATACCGTGTGCCGTGGGCGTGCGCGTGCCCACCACCGCACCCGCAAGCGGATGCAGCAATGCCGCGTCGCCCAGCAGAAAGATCACCGTGGGGGCCTCGTCCTCCAGGTAATGCGCCAGCGCCTCCGGGTAGCCCTCCTCGCCGCGCGCAATGATGACAACCTCGTGCTTTCGGCAGGTGTCCGCAATATCCCGTGCGGCGGCCACTTGGTCCTTGCCGCATGCGGCAATCAGTTCGGCAAGCCGCGGATCAAAAGGATGGGGATGCACA